>JAZUFY010000157.1:0-5447 GCA_045640925.1 Bacteroidales bacterium | reverse complement strand
TGCGGAGGTTGTGGACGTTTTTGTGGGTGAAGTGGAGTATCTGGTCGTAGTAGAGCACTACCACGGGGGCTTCGTCCATGACCAGCTTGTCCATGGCGCGGTAGAGCTGCTGGCGTTCGGTCTCGTCGGTCGTCTGCTTGGCTTTGCGGTAGAGTTTGTCGAAGGCGGGGCTGTTGAAACGGGTGTAGTTGGCTCCTGCGGGACAGCGGTTGGGGCTGTAGAAGAGCGAGAGGTAGTTCTCGGCGTCGGGGTAGTCGGCTATCCAACTGCCTCGGAACCAGCTGCTGCGGCCTTGTGCTATCTGCTCGCGGAGTGCGGCGGGGGGATTGACGTCGACTTTGATGTTGATGCCCAGCAGGCCCAGTTGCTGCTGGATGTATTTGCAGAGGTCGAGGTAGCTGCTGGTGGTAGAGAGGGTGAGGGTGGGGAGCCCTTGTCCGTGGGGGTAGCCGGCTTCGGCCAGCAGTTCGGCGGCACGACGGGGGTTGTAGCCATAGCCGTAGTCGGCCACGCTGTCGAAGCCCGGCAGGCCGCAGGGCACCATGCCGCCCGTGGCGGGGATGCCGATGCCGTTGCGGAGGTATTTCATCATCTTGGCGCGGTCGAAGCCGAGGTTGACGGCTTGGCGTATGCGGCGGTCGTGCAGCGGGCTCTCGGGCGACTCCATGCGGAAGCCGAGGTATTCGGTGTTGAGGAACGGCGCGCGCACCATGTCGATGCGGTCGGCGTATTTGGCTCGCAGCTGGCCGGTGCGGGTGAGCAGCTCGTCTTTGTAGGAGGCATCCAGCGAGTTCATGAAGTCGAGGTTGCCCTTGACGAATTCGAGGAAGGTGGTCTGCTTGTCGACGATGAAGGTGACGGCCACGGCGTCGAGGTAGGGCAGGGGGGTGCCGAGGCTGTCGCACTCAAAATAATAGGGGTTACGCCGAAGGACGAGTTTGACGTTCTCTTTCCACAGCTGGAGCCGGAAGGGGCCCGTGCCGCAGGGGTGCTGGCGGAAGTCGGGGCCGTAGTGGTCGGCCACCTCGTGGGGCACCACGCTGCAGTACACCATGCCCAGGAGGCTGAGGAAGGGGCTGAAGGGCTGTCGGAGGCGGATGACGAAGGTGGTGTCATCGGGGGCTTCGAAAGACTCCACTTCGCTGAAGATCCATCGGCCGGGCGAGGCGATGACGGTGTCGAGAATGCGGTTGAAGCTGTAGAGGAAGTCAGAGGCGGTTACGAGACGTGTTGAATCGGCGTTACCAAACAATTGGTTTTTATGAAAATATACATCGTTACGTAAAGTAAAGGTGTAGGTCTTTCCCTGGTCGGTGATGATCCAATGTTTGGCGATACAGGGTTGGGGGTTGAGCTGCTGGTCGAGGCGCACCAAGCCGTTGTAGAGCTGCGAGCAGCCCCAGATGAGGGCCTGGTCTTTGGCGTAGGCGGGGTCGAGGGTGGTGATGCCCGCCGACTCGTTGTAGCGGAAAATCATCTTGTCGCTGTTGTCGGGGATGCGGCAACCGGCGAAAAGCAGGATGATGAGGCTCAGTATGAACGTGTTGCGTTTCACCACTCAGGCGTTGAGGAGCTTTTGTGCGGCACGGCGTGCCTGGCTGATGATTTCTTCTTCGCCATCGACGACGCGGTGCTGCATGAGGATGCTGCCGTTGCATATCACGGTGTCGACAGCATCGCCGTGGGCGGCGTAGAAAAGATTGGCGAGGGTGTCGTTGTTGGGTATGAATGCGATGTTGTTTAAATCAATGAGCATCAAGTCGGCAACGCATCCCACCTCAACCTTTCCTCCAGCAATGCCGAGGGCGTTGAAGCCATGTGATGTGGTGACCTTGAGGAGCTCTTTGGCGGGGAGCACGGTGGGCTCTTGGCGGATGCCTTTTTGGAGGTAGGACATGATTTTGCCCGCCTCGATCATGTCGAGGTTGTTGCTCGAAGAGCAGCCGTCGGTGCCGAGGGTGATGTTGGCGCCAGCGGCGAGGAGCTCGCTGTAGGGGAAGAAGTGGCCGGAGCCGAGTTTGAGGTTGGAGCAGGGGTTGTGCACCACGGTGGCGTGGTGGCGGCCCAGCAGGGCTATCTCGTTGTCGCTGAGGTGGAGGCTGTGGGCGCCAATGAAGCGGCCCTCGGTGATGTCGAGTACGCCGAGGCGTTCGAGCAGTTCGTAGGGGCGGCAGCCGTGGGCCTTGATGCAGTCGTCGACCTCGTTTTGGGTCTCGTTCATGTGGATGTGGTAGGTGAGGCCGTATTTGCGGCATTGCTGCGCGATGTGGGTCAGCCCCTTCTCGCTCACGGTGTAGACGGCGTGGGGGGCGAGTGCGAGGCGCACGCGATCGTCGCAGGGGGCGAAAGTGTTGAGCAGGTCTTCAACGAGGGTGTCGGAGACCTCGTCGCCATCGCCGAAAGAGGTGAATCCGAGAGTGGCGCGGATGCCTGCATCGGCCACGGCTTTTGCCTCGGAGGGGAGGAAGAAATACATGTCGTTGAAGAGGGTGGTGCCGCTCTTGATCATTTCGAGACAGGCCAGGCGGGTGCCCCAATAGATGATGTCGTCGTCCAGATGTTTCTCGCGTGGCCAGATCCAGTCGTTGAGCCACGTCATCAGCGGCAGGTCGTTGGCGTAGCCGCGGAAGAGGTTCATGGCGGCATGGGTGTGGAGGTTGGCAAATGTGGGGAACACGGCCTTGTTGCTACCGTCGATCCTAATAGCATTTGCAGGCATCGGAATATCGTTCCCGATGCCTGCAATGTGGTTGTTCTCTATTAGAATATTGGTAGTTGCGTCGTTCAGGAGGGCTCCCTCAATGAACAATGTTGACATATTGAAATAGATTTATTGTACCAAAATAAGAATATCGTTTTGTTGTCCTTTCACAACGCCTCCGCGGATGTCGAAGGTGTGCTCCTGGTCGTTGTCGGAGAGGAGGCGGATGCATCCTTTGCCGAGAGAAGAGATGATAGGTGCATGATTTTGAAGGATCTCGAAGAGGCCGCCCGTACCAGGGAGCTGGATCAGTTTGGCATCGCCTTCGTAAAGCACGCTGTCGGGTTTTGTGATTTTGACTTTCATGTTAAGACTTAAGACTTTACACTCTCGGTATTAAACCTTTTATTTAGTTTCGGCAAGGATTTTCTCACCCTTCTCGATGGCCTCTTCGATGGTGCCCACCAGCAGGAAGGCCTGCTCGGGCAGGTAGTCGACGTCGCCGTTGAGAATCATGTTGAAGCCCTTGATGGTGTCCTCGATGTTGACGAATTTGCCAGGGAGACCCGTGAAGGCTTCGGCCACATGGAAAGGCTGGGAGAGGAAACGTTGCACACGACGGGCGCGGGAGACGACGAGTTTGTCGGCCTCGCCGAGTTCTTCCATACCGAGGATGGCGATGATGTCCTGCAACTCGTTGTAGCGCTGAAGAATCTGCTTGACCTTCTGAGCCGTCTCGTAGTGTTCTTCGCCGACCACGTCGGGCGAGAGGATGCGGGAGGTGGAGTCGAGGGGGTCGACAGCGGGATAGATGCCGAGCTCGGAGATCTTACGGCTCAACACCGTCTGAGCATCCAAGTGGGCGAAAGTGGTGGCAGGTGCGGGGTCGGTCAAGTCGTCGGCAGGCACATAGACGGCCTGGACGGAGGTGATGGAGCCGCGTTTGGTGGAGGTGATGCGCTCCTGCATCATACCCATCTCGGTGGCGAGGGTGGGCTGGTAACCCACAGCCGAAGGCATACGGCCGAGAAGTGCGGAGACCTCGGAGCCTGCCTGGGTGAAACGGAAGATGTTGTCGATGAAGAGGAGGATGTCGCGACCGCCGGTCTTCTCGTCACCATCGCGGAAATATTCGGCCAAGGTAAGACCCGACAGGGCCACACGGGCACGGGCGCCGGGAGTCTCGTTCATCTGGCCGAACACCATGGTGCATTTGGAATCCTTGACGGCCTGTTTGTCGACCTTGCTGAGGTCCCAGCCGCCTTCCTCCATGCTCTTGGCGAATTCGGGGCCGTAGTTGATAACGCCTGCCTCGATCATTTCGCGGAGCAGGTCGTTGCCCTCACGGGTACGCTCGCCGACACCGGTGAACACCGACATGCCGGAGTATTTCTTGGCGATATTGTTGATAAGTTCCTGGATAAGCACGGTTTTGCCGACACCAGCACCGCCGAAGAGGCCGATCTTACCACCCTTCAGGAAGGGCTGGATGAGGTCGATAACCTTGATGCCGGTGAAGAGCACCTCCTGGCTGGTGGCGAGGTTCTCGAATTTGGGAGGTTCGCGGTGGATGCCGTAGCGTTTCTCGTGTTCGGGGTCGGGCATACCGTCGATGGCTTTGCCGATGACGTTGAAGAGGCGACCGTTGATGTTTTCGCTCACAGGCATAGAGATAGGACCGCCGAGAGCAACGGCTTCGGTGCCACGCTGCAAGCCATCCGTGCTGTCCATGGCGATGGTGCGCATGGTGTTCTCTCCGATATCTTGCTGGCATTCGAGAATGACTTCCGTTCCGTCGGGACGGACAACTTTGAGGGCGTCGTAGATGTCGGGCAGGTTGTCACCATCTTCAAAAGTCACATCGACAACAGCACCGATGATTTGGGAAATTTTACCTTTAAGCGTGTTTTCCATGTATGTTGTTTTTGTTTATTGTGAATTGGAAAATGAGAATTGCGAAACGAGGGAGCAACGGCCCCACTTGTCATTCGCACTTGCCACTTATGAACAATTCACTATCACTTTTTTAATTTGTATTTGAAATTGCGAAATTACGATTTTTATCCCATTTAGCAAAACTTTTTAACAAAAAAAAGAATAATTGAAATCATAATAGATTGATTCAAATAATCTTGTATATTCGTCCAGGAAGGCAGCGAATAACCTTTTTTAGCTCCAAATCCATGAGCAGCGAGGCAATTTTGGGATGAGAGAAGCTGCTTTTGGTCACAAAATCGTCAAAAGTCATCTCCCTATTTTGGGTCAGCAGGTCGACGATTGATTGCTCGTCTTTAGAGAGAGTGGCGAAGAGTTCCTGTTGCAGGGCTTTCTGTGAGGGCAGATTCCGTGTGTTCCTCCATCCCATCTGAAACAGCAGGTCTCCCGCATTGCGGATTATCAGAGCCTTATTGTTGGCAATAAGATTGTTGCAACCAGCCGAATAGGGGTCATCGAGTCGGCCTGGTACTGCGAACACCTCGCGGTGATAGCTGTTGGCTATGTTGGCGGTGATGAGGGCTCCGCCACGTTCTGCGGCTTCTACAACTACGGTGGCGTCGGCCAAGGCGGCCACGATGCGGTTGCGGGCGGGGAAATAGACGGGGTTGATGGCCGTTCCAGTGCGGTATTCGGTGATGAGGGCTCCGCCATGGGCTATCATGCGTTGTGCCAGTTCGCGGTTTTGGGCGGGATAAAGGATGTCGAGACCGTGGCCGAGGACACCCACGGTGGGAAGACCGTTTTCCAC
>JAZUFY010000156.1:0-6509 GCA_045640925.1 Bacteroidales bacterium | reverse complement strand
CCACCGCTACGGTCAGCTATAGTGTTTGCGGCCAGATAACCACCTTCCCGTGGCGCGAAGGCTTCGAGCAGGACTTCACCTGTTGGGAGATGCCTACGAGTGGACCCAATGTGTGGGACCTGCGCACCACCGGCGCCCACAGCGGCCAGCGGGTGGCCTGTGCTACCACGCACGATGTGTACAACCCATTTGACACGTTGGTATCGCAACCCATTGTGGTGCCGGCCGATGCACATGGACTGACGCTATTGTGGTGGATGAAGCGGGACAACAGTTCCTACACGAATATGAACTACCGCCATATATTGATCAAGGCCCTGCCTGCAGCCAACCCTGTATGGGCTACAGCCGACACGCTGTTCTATATCAATGGGGCAGGGTTCTCCACCGCCTACCAGCAATATACCGTCGACCTGGAGCCGTTGGCCGGGCAGACCATCCGCCTGGCGTGGACCGGTAGCAGCTATGAGAGTGGGAAATACATATACATTGACGACATAGAGATACGCTATACGCGTGAACCGGTGGGCAGCCTTGCCACCTCGGCGGCGCGGGTCTATGAGGGCGACACCGTCACCGCCACGGTGAACCTCACCGAGGGCGATACCGTAGGGCTCAGCTACCAATGGGAGTCCACGATGGCCACCCTCGGCGTGGCAGACATTCTCGGTAGCGGGCCACAGGTGAACATCACATATAGTGGCGTGGGAGTTGATACCATTATCGTTACCGTCAGCAACACCTACGGCTCCTTTACCGATACTGTCCATGTGCGTGTCTGCCCCGTGCAGGACAGCTTGCCGTGGGTGGCCGACTTCGCCAACGACTTCCCGTGCTGGCAGGTGCTGCAGGGCACGTACAGTCTCCACAGTAGCGGCTACCTGAGTTTTACCGACTGGGTGGCGACACCGCCGGTGTATATTCCCACTGACGGCAATGTGGTGCTTGAGTACGACTGTGCATACATCTTCTTCTACGGCAGCACGCAGGTGATGGTCACCACCGACATGGTAACCTTCGACACCGTGAGCGAGGTGCCTTTCGCCACGGGCACTCATCCCAGCACACGCATACCCCTCACTGCCTACGCTGGCCAGCACATCCGTGTGGTCTTCAAGGCTACCGGTGATTTCTTGCAATACTATCTGACTAACGTGAGCATACGCTATGCCTTCGAGCCCGAGGTGAGCCTGACGGTGGATGACGGCTATTTCCCCGGCACGCCGATGACGCTCACCGCCAACCTGCTGGAAGGTGACACCAACGGCATCACCTACAGCTTCACCTCCACCAAAGCCCAGAACGGCGAGGCCACGCTGGTACAGGACGGCGGCCCGCAAGCCACGCTGACCTGCTACACGGGTGGTCCCGATACCGTCACCGTCGTGGTCACCAACGCCTACGGCAGCGACACCGCATGGACTGTGGTGAATGTTAGACCGTGCGACACGGTGGATGCCCTACTGTGGACCGAGAACTTCGATAACTACTATACCTGCTGGTGGCAGCCCGAGGGCAGCCAATGGACCTTGCCCGAGAATCCCGGTTTCACCATGGCGGTGGCTATCAATGTGTGGCAGTCGACCGACAGCTGGCTCATCTCGCGTGCCATCACACTGCCCGCGCTGCCCGTCGGCGTGAACGACGAACTGCTGCTGTGTTGGGATGCCACCACCCAGTTTAACGACACGCATTCCTACTGCGTCATGATTACTACGGCGCCCGACTACCGCGACCTGAGCAGCTACGACACGCTGGCCGCTTTTGACACAGTGCATCCAGACTACAGCATCGGCTGGAGCGCCATGCGTGCGCGCCTCAGCGCCTATGCCGGACAGACCGTCCACTTGGCCTTCCGCTACACCACACAATATTATGAGCCCAACGGCCTCCCAGGCATACTGATAATCGACAATATACGCATCATCGACACCCTGCTTGTGCCACCCACACCGCCTGAGCCCGACACCGTCTGGCGCACGGTCACGGTGACGGCCAATGTAGCAGGAGCCTGCGAGCCCTACGGCAGCGGCAGTTATGTTGATAGCAGTAGTGTGGAGATTGGGTATAATATGCTTGATACCGCCACCATCGGCGGACATTGGCAGTTCGTTGGCTGGAGTGACAATGGAACGGGCAATCCCCGAAGCATCTTCGTCACCTCCGACACCGCCATCGTCGTCCTCTTTGAATGGGTGGCCGACAGCACCCAGAGCATCGACAACATCCTCTCGTCCGACATCAAGGTCTATTCCACCAATGGCCGTATCATGGTTGAAGGTGCCGATGGCGAGGAAGTTCGGATCTACGATATGATGGGCCGAGAAATGATTAATTGCGAAGAACGAAACTTCCGATTCCACACAGGCATCTACCTCGTTCGCATCGGTACCCGCCCCGCCCGCAAAGTGGTTGTAATAAAGTAACGTAAATCAAAAACAGCAACGCCCTCCCGTTTTCTTAATTCTTTAAATTCCAAAAAAGCCATCAACCTCTCCGACAACATAACCTACCTCAAAGGCGTTGGTCCCGCCAAAGCCGAATTGTTTGCCAAAGAACTCGACATACACACTTTGGGCGACTTGCTGCACTATTTTCCCTTCCGTATGGTGGACAGGTCGGTCATCAGTTCTGTCGATAATTTTGACCCAGAGGAGCCTTACCTGGTTTTCAGAGGAGTCATCAGCAATATGCACACCATTGTGTCGGGGCGCACAACGAGGCTGGAAGCAACGTTTTTTGATGGCACGGGGTATATCAGCCTCGTCTGGTTTCAAGGAGTGAAATGGATAAAGGAGAGTTTGAAACCCAATGTGGCCTATCTGGTCATGGGGCATCCTGTTCTGTTCTCGGGCAGTTTCCAATTGGTGCATCCCGACATAGAGGTTGCGGCAGACAGCGAAAGCGAGCATCACAACCACCACTTCCTGCCTGTATACCGATCCACCGAGAAAGCCAAGGCCCGCGGTTTGAACACCAAAGCCATCGCCCGCATCACCGACACCTTGCTGCAGGTCATGCCGTCGCATCTTGAAGAAACGCTGCCCCGTTCCATCATAGCCAAATACCACCTGATGGAAAGGACTGCGGCCTTGCGCAACATGCACTATCCCGACACGTCCGACGCCTGGCAGCAGGCCATCTATAGAGAGAAATTCGAAGAACTCTTCTATCACCAACTCGATTACCAATTCAGCCGTACCGCCCGACGGCAGCACTCCGTGGGCCGTATCTTCGGCGTCGTGGGCAAACACTTCAACGATTTCTACGAGCACAACCTCCCGTTCCCGCTCACCAACGCACAGAAACGTGTGGTCAAAGAAATTCGTACCGACATGCGCAGTGGCCGCCAGATGAATCGGCTGCTGCAAGGCGATGTGGGCAGCGGCAAGACACTGGTCGCACTGCTCACCATACTGATAGCCTTGGACAACGGTTTTCAGGCCTGTCTGATGGCTCCCACCGAGATATTGGCATCACAACATTATGCCAGTTTCCAAAAACTCCTCGACGGCCTCGGCATCACCACCGAACTGCTCATCGGTTCGCTCAAAACCTCGCAAAAAAAGGACATCAAGCGTCGTCTTGCCGAAGGCGAGATAGATATTCTTATCGGGACCCATGCCCTCATTGAGAACGATGTGCGGTTCAAACAATTGGGCTATGTGGTCATCGACGAACAACACCGTTTCGGTGTTGAGCAACGTGCCAAACTGTGGCGCAAGAGCATTGTGCCTCCGCACATCCTTGTCATGACCGCCACCCCCATACCGCGCACCCTCGCCATGACGTTGTATGCCGACCTCGACTGCTCGATAATAGACGAATTGCCCCCGGGACGTCAACCTGTGCAAACCTCGCATGGCACCGATGCCAAACGAGCCCTCCTCTTCAACTTTATGAAGCAGCAGATAGCCCAAGGCAGACAGGTGTATGTGGTGTACCCCCTTATCAACGAGAGCGAGAGCCTCGACCTGAAAGACCTCATGGACGGCTACGAGAGCATCTCGCGCAGTTTCCCGCAGCCGCAATACCAGCTCAGCATCGTCCACGGACAGATGCCCGCCGAAGCCAAAGCCTACGAAATGGACCGCTTCAAGCGGGGCGAGACCCACATCATGGTCTCCACCACTGTCATCGAGGTGGGTGTCGATGTGCCCAACGCAACCGTCATGGTCATCGAGAACGCCGAGCGTTTCGGCCTCAGCCAGCTGCACCAGTTGCGCGGACGTGTGGGTCGTGGTGGAGGCAAATCCTACTGCATACTGATGACGAAAGACGAACTCAGCCGCACCAGCCAGCAGCGAATACAGACCATGTGTGCCACCACCGACGGCTTTGCCATAGCCGAAGCCGACCTGCGGCTCCGTGGCCCTGGAGACCTCCAAGGACTACAGCAAAGCGGTATGCTCGACCTGCATGTGGCCGACATAGTGGATGACGAGCCTCTCGTGTGCGCCACCCGCGACGAGGTGCGCGACCTCCTCGACGCCGACCCCGATTTGCAGCATCCCGACCATGCTGTCCTCCTCCAGCATATTGCCAAACGAAACACACTGCCCCAATGGGACAACATTAGCTAACAAAAAAACAATTAATATACTCATGCAACTGAAAGCACTCCCCAATTCTTCCCTTTCTTCAGGCGAACTCAAACTATACATTTTTCCCGACAACATCGATGAACCCGTAGGATGCGTAGAACTCTACAATTACGACCCCGTCAACCGTCGGGCTGCAGTCGGCATCGTCATCTCCAACGAATACCGCCATCGGGGTTACGGCGGCGAGGCCATCAGCACCCTTGCCCGATTCTGCCACGACAACACCTCGCTGCACCAAATCTATGCCGACATAGCCGCCTCCAATGCTGCCAGCATACGCATCTTCCAGAAAGCCAATTTCCAGCACTGCGCCACCATGCACGACTGGGTTGTCCGTGGCGACCAATTTCTCGACACTTATCGTTTCCAACTGATCATTCAATAAAGTTATGAAAAAGTCCACACTTCTCATCCTCATTTTTGCTTTTGTCACAATCATACTCTTGGCTGTGGGAATATTGCGCCGTCAGGCCACCCCTGCCACCGAAGATATACGCATCTATGTCCCTTCCGGCAGCAGCTTTAGTGCCCTTGCTGACACTTTGGACGCCCACAACCTTTTGGCAAACCGAGGCATCTTTGCTACCGCCTCCAAGTTGCGAGGATTGGACAAACATGTCAAATCGGGCAGCTACCTCATTCACCCCCATACAGGGCTCGTACCGCTCATACAAAAGCTTTATGCCGGCAACCAAGACGCCATACGCATCACCATCAACCGTCACCGCACCTTGGAACAGCTCTGCGATTATCTCGGCTCCAAACTGGAACTTTCAGCCGACACCCTTTTGGCACTCATGCAGACCGATACTGTCTGTGCCCGTTATGGCGAGACCCCTCAAACCATCATCGGTATGTTCCCGCAGAACACTTACGAATACTATTGGAATATCTCGCCCTCGGCGTTGCTGAACAAAATGCACAAGGAGTCTGACAGCTTTTGGGAAAAACGTGAAGGCAAGTTGGCCCAACTTAAACTCTCCCGACAGCAAGTGATAACCCTCGCATCCATCGTTGAAGAGGAAACCAACGCCAACGAGGAAAAAGCCGATATCGCCTCCGTCTACCTTAATCGTCTGCATAGCAACATGCCCTTGCAGGCCGACCCCACTATCAAATACGCCATCGGCGATTTTTCCATCCGCCGCATCTTGGCCTATATGCTCCTTACCGACAGCCCGTACAATACCTATATGCACGCAGGGCTTCCTCCAGGACCCATCTGCATACCCTCCGCAGCCTCCATCGATGCCGTGTTGCAGAACAAGCACACGGACTATCTCTATTTCTGTGCCAAAGAGGATTTCAGCGGACGCCACAATTTCGCTGTCACCCTTGCCCAACATCTGGCCAACGCAGCCCGTTTCCACGCCGCCCTCAACCAACGGAATATCAAGTAGTGAATTGTGATCAGTGATTAGTGACTTGTGAATAGTGACTTGTGAATAGGAGGCTGCCGCAACTTAGATGACAGTTGAAAGATGACAGATGAAAGAGGCTGCCGCCTTCGTTTTCGTTTTTCGTTTCGTAACACAGGTAATTCTTTTCATACCGGAATGCAGTTCTTAACTCTTAATTCTTAACTCTTAACTAATCAAGGGCTGCCGCCCTAATTCTCAATTTTCAATTTTACCTTTCACTTTTCACCTTTCACAAAAAAAA
Source organism: Bacteroidales bacterium (assembly GCA_045640925.1). GTDB lineage: Bacteria > Bacteroidota > Bacteroidia > Bacteroidales > P3 > Colimorpha. The sequence continues at coordinate 243 of JAZUFY010000156.1, read as the reverse complement.
CATATCACTTTTCACTTTTCACTTTTCACCCTCCACAAAAAATCTTCCATTCACAATTCTTTATCTTTCAGATATATCTCGAATATTATTCAAAAAAAATCATTCAAAAACTTGCTATGTTAAAAAAAAGTAGTACTTTTGCAATTGGGTAAGTCTTATACGACCAGCTCCCATTGAATCCCCCAGGGTAGGAATACAGCAAGGGTGTTTGGTTGTAGCGGTGCGATATAAACAGCTTACCCT
>JAZUFY010000155.1:0-46255 GCA_045640925.1 Bacteroidales bacterium | reverse complement strand
ATGAGATTCACGGCATTGAGAGTTTGCGGCTGAACATCGTCAAGGCCAAACTCGAGTACCCCGAATGATTGATGCCTCCATCAATAAAAATATTGAACGTATAGCCTTACGGCTCAAAACTATTCCCGAAACGCCAGGTGTATACCAGCACCTCGACGAATCGGGAACGGTTATTTATGTAGGCAAGGCTCGCAATCTTCAACGCCGTGTGAGTTCTTATTTTTCTCATTATGAGGATAAAAGCGCCAAAATTCGGATGCTCGTGCGACACATCTACGACATCCGCGTCACGGTAGTGGCCACCGAGGTCGATGCACTTCTTTTGGAAAACAACCTCATCAAGCGCTATCAGCCGAGGTACAATAGTTTGCTCAAGGACGACAAGTCTTATCCCTATCTCTGCATCACCGATGAGGAGTACCCCCGTCTGTTGTTTGTACGCAATCATCTGAACAAGGGACAGTATTTCGGCCCCTACCCCAATCAACGCATCCTTCGTGAACTTCAAGACATTATCGGAAAATTGTTCAACTTTCGCACATGCAATAAGATGCAGTCTCGGCCTTGTATGAAGCACCAGATAGGCCTTTGCAAAGCCCCTTGTGCAGGACTTCAAACCCATGAGGAGTATCTGGCTGATGTTGAAAATGTGCGACGTATTCTCAAAGGCGATTTTGCCGACATCCTTTCCGCCATGAAGCAGCAAATGCTTTCTCTGGCCGATGAGTTGCGTTTTGAAGAAGCCGAAGTGATGAAACGCAAAATCCACTTGCTGCAGGAATACCAAAGTCGCTCCACCGTGGTCAACACCAACGTGCGGGATGTGGATGTTGTAGGCATTCTTTCCGATGAAAAATATGCCTACGTCCACATGATGCGTATCAAAAACGGCAGCATCATTTATAGTTTTGCCAACGAAATTCGCAAACAACTGGACGAGACCGATGAAGAGATTCTCTCCACTATAATCCCCGCCCTGCACGAACAAACCGAGAGCACCGCGCACGAAGTAGTGGTGCCGATGCATATTGCCGAACTTCCTGAAGAGTACCTCAAACAAACCGTCCCTACGCGAGGCGACCGACTCCAGTTGCTCGAACTCTCCATGCGCAACGTCAAAGCCTATCAGTTGCAATGCCGACATCAGCGGGCTTTGGTCAATCCTGACGAAGGTGGAGCTTCGCATCGCAACGAGCATCTCTTGGAACGTATCCAAAAGGCTTTGCAATTGCCCATGTTGCCTGTCAACATCGAATGTTTCGACAATTCAAACATCCAAGGTGCTTACCCTGTGGCAGCCATGGTGCGTTTCACTAATGGCAAACCTAACCGAAAAGAATATCGCAAATTCAATATCAAAACTGTCGAAGGCCCTGACGACTATGCCTCTATGGCCGAAGTAATATATCGTCGTTACAAACGCCTATCCGATGAAGGACAGCCACTTCCACAACTACTTGTAGTGGATGGTGGCAAAGGTCAAATGGAGGTGGCTCGTGAAGTCATCCACGACCAACTGCATCTCGACATACCCATTGCAGGTCTTGCCAAAGACGACCGACACCACACCTCCGAGCTCCTCTACGGCTTTCCTCCCGCCGTCATAGGCCTCAAACCTACCGATCCTCTCTTCCATCTCCTCGAGCAAATTCAAAACGAGGTGCACCGCTTCGCCATTACCTTCCACAAAGACAAACGCAGCAAAGGCACCTTCCGCACACAACTCACCGACATCCCAGGTATCGGAGAAAAGACCGCCCGAGACCTCCTGCTCAAGTTCGGCAGCCTCAAAGAAGTCCGCCTACAAACCGAAGCCGACCTTGCCAAAGTCGTAGGCCCAGCCAAAGCCAAGATCATAATCGACTATTTCGCACAATAACATTTTCCGTCACCCACTTGCCCACAACCTTTTCAAGGTTGAGACAACATTTGTACCGTGCCATTGTGCTATTGGTTCTCGTCTTTGCGTTTCGGGTTCTTGGGGAACCAGCCTTTACGCACTCGTTTGCGTTGCTGGAACAACTCCAAAATGCTCCATAGCGAGGAGCATCCCGCCACACCTATGATGGCGGCTAACAACACGTTGGAGACAAACAACGACACAGCCAGCAATGCCACACCCACTACGGCGAAAAGTGGCCAACATCTCACACCCCAATAATACTCGGATTTAATCACAATGGGATGAAACAAGCCTATTATAAGAAATGTTGCGACAGCAATTATTATTCCTTCAAAGTATAGAGTCATCAGTATAGGAAATTGTTGTAAGGATAGCGGATGGCGTGTATCTTCTTGATTTCGTTATACATCATGTCGCGGAGGGCCTCGATGTTTTGGCGGTCGGCAGCACTAATAAAGATTACTTTGTTATCGTCGGATTTGCCTGCTTGCATCTTCGACATCCACGAATCCTGCAACATCTCCAATGTCCAGTTCGCCTTGGTCATCGGTGTTAGGTCGTCGGCTTCTTTTTCGATATAGGTGTAGGCATCAATCTTGTTAAATACCAATATGGTAGGCTTGTCGTTGGCTCCAATCTCTTCCAACGTTTTGTTCACGGCGTTGATTTGTTCCTCGTAATCGGGGTGCGAGATGTCCACAACGTGCATCAGTATGTCGGCTTCACACACCTCGTCCAACGTCGATTTGAACGACTCCACAAGGCCGTGAGGCAGTTTGCGTATAAACCCTACCGTATCGGTGAGCAAGAAAGGCAGATTGCCGAGCACCACTTTGCGAACCGTTGTGTCGAGGGTGGCGAAAAGCTTGTTTTCGGCAAAGACATCGCTCTTGCTGAGGAGGTTCATCAAGGTAGACTTGCCCACGTTGGTGTAGCCAACAAGTGCCACACGCACAAGACTTTCTCTGTTCTTTCGTTGCAAAACTTTCTGCTTGTCTATGGCTTGGAGTTTCTCTTTCAGCAAGGCAATCTTCTCGGTGATGAGTCGGCGGTCGGTTTCAATCTGTGTCTCGCCAGGGCCTCGCATACCTATACCGCCTCGTTGTCGCTCCAAGTGTGTCCACATGCGGGTAAGTCTCGGCAGCATATATTGCAGTTGTGCCAGCTCCACCTGCGTCTTGGCTATACTGGTGCGTGCTCGTTTGGCAAAGATGTCGAGGATGAGGGTGGTTCGGTCAAGGATACGGCAGCCAAACTCTTTCTCAAGGTTGCGCAACTGGGCAGGCGACAGTTCGTCGTCAAACACCAAAAAGTCGGCATCCAACGCATTCTTGTATTCTTTTATCTCCTCCAACTTGCCACTACCGACGTATGTTCGAGGGTCGGGACGCTCCAATTTCTGCACCACCTGTTTTACCGGTATGCCTCCTGCTGTGTCGAGCAGGAATGCCAGCTCATTGAGACATTCTTCTGTGCGTTCCATCGTTGTGCCACTGGCACAAACACTTACCAGTATCGCCTTCTCAGGCACCACGTCGGTGCTGAATGTGTTGCGTTCCTGAGGCGTAGGGCGTTTTTGTGGCAACCCTTCTGCCTCCCAAGCCCCTGTAGGGCTCTTCCATTTGCCGTGATTGTTTGGTTTCCAGCTCATACTTTCTTGCCGCAAGCGTCATGGAGTATTTTCTCCAACAAAAGACCCGATTTTTCCCAACTATAGTTGTTGCGGACAAACTCATATCCGTTGGATGCAACCTCTTGACATTGTTTTTCGTTGAGCAGCAAGTCGACGATATGGTCGGCCAATTGCTGTGGGGTGTTGCCTACCAGTATCTCCTTTTCATCTTCGGCATGGAGCGAGTCGTTAGCAATGTCGGTCGTCACACACGGCATACGCATAGCCATGGCTTCCAGCAGTTTGTTCTGCAAACCCGACCCTGTCTGCATCGGTGCCACAAAGATTCGTGCCGAGGCATAGCACTCGCGAATATCGTCAACAAATCCCGACACGGTGATACGTTCGTTGGCCAAACTGCTGATGTTGTGCTTGGGGTAAGCACCTGCAAGCAGCAGCGTCGCTTGTGGACATTCTTTCCACACCAAGGGCATCACCTCTTTGGCCAAAAATTGTGCCGCACGGATGTTGGGTTCGTAACGCATATTGCCGCAGAAAACCACGTCGTATTTCTTCTCGCGCTCCATCGGTTTGAAATAATCGAAATCCACCCCGTTGGGCACAATGAATATGTCGCCGTTGCGTTTGTGGGGTATGGCATCGCTGTCGGGTTCGGATATGATTGTCAGCGCATCGAATATCTTGAAAGAGTTGTATTCGCTCGATCGCAACATCTTGAATTCGAAATGGAGGATATAGTGCCACAAGCCGTGCGAGTGCTCCATACGGCGCTCGGTGTTCATCGACAAAGCATCTTGGAAATCCATCACCTTGGGGTGTGGCGAATGGCTCACCCACGTCATCGTGCGCACCATCTGACTGTAAATCACGTCGGGGTTGACCGCCTTCTCAAAAGCTTTGAAGGCTTTGCGGGCCTTGTGCGAATCCCAATAACCTATTTGTAACGACTTGGTGGAAAAATAATTACGCAACACGTTCTTGTAATTCACCAGCTTGGGCGATTTCACCATGCATATCTCTCGGCAATAGGGTTTCACGGCTTCGATATGCTGGGGCAGCACCTTGCAATGCGACACGCAGAAGAGGTACACATCGTTGCGTGACGACAGTTCTTTAATCTGGTTGAAGGCCCTCAGTTTGTCGCCTTTCTCCAGCGGATAGGGGAATCGGGGTAATACGACTAATATTTTCATTTATAGTAATTGTTCAAGTATCATTATTAAAACATCTCTGTCTGAACGCCTTCGGCAAAACCCTCGCGGTCGTTGGGTTCGGTGTCGGGGTCTTCAGTTTCTTCTTCTTCAATCTCGGGGTCGGGTTCCGGCTCAGGGTCGGGTGTGAGCCACACAAACGCTTTCACCTCGTTGGTGGTGATACGTTTGCCCTTGGCCTTGTAGCCTTTCACGGCTATGAACTCGTCGATGTTGATCTTTTCCACAAGCACTTTCTTGCCGCTGTTTTCGTCATAGTTCACCTGCAGATGCGGGAAGGTGTCCATGCTGAAATCCACCAATGTGTCGCCTTCGTCGAGGAAAGCCAGCTTCTTGTCGTTCTCCTCTTCGGCTTGGAAACGCTTGACGTAGTAGCTGCCTGTGGATCCTTCGCGGTAGATGACGCTCACGATGTTACGGCGGTTGTATTTGCGTATCTCTATCAAATCCTCGTCGAAATGGGTGGTCAGGTCGTGTCCCGTGAGACGCATATATCCCGACCGTGTGAGGGTGAACACCTTGTCTTTGCCCGAGAAGCAACCCAACGATTCGCCCGCGTTGTTCACGTTCAAGCGCATCACCGTGCGGTCGAACCATATCTCACGAGCCTCCAGCGTCGACACCCCCTCCCCTTTCTTGGTGATGTTGCGCACCGTGTTGCGGGTCAGTATGTTGCCCATGGCTTGGCGTCCTTTGATGGCCAGTTTGGCAAAGTCGAAGTCGAAGCTCACTTTCTTGAGCTTGGCCTTGGTGGCGTGGTGTATGGTCACCACCTCTGCCTCGCCGTTAGGGTTGGCGGTGAAATACAGTATCTTGGTGCCCTTGGTGCCTTTGGTGAGGTTGTATTCGGTGTCGCGTGTGATGCCTATCACCGAGAAGCGTTTGACAAACACATACCCGAAGGCTCCGTCGCGGTAAATCATGTTGTAAACCGTGCGGTCGTCCCTTTTGCGGAAAACGCCGATATGCTGTATCTCCTTGCAGGCGGGCGAACCCACAAACACTTTGTCCTGCACTTTGGTAACCAGCATGGTGCCGTCGGTGCGGAATACGATGATGTCGTCCATCTTCGAGCAGTCGAAGGCATACTCCGCCCCCTCCTCTTTCTTGAGGCCTGTGCCACAGAAGCCTGTAGCCATGTTCACATACATCTTTTCGTTGGCCACAGCCACATTGGCTGCCTGTATGTCCTCAAAGTTGCGTATCTCCGTCTTGCGCTCGCGTCCTTTGCCGTAGGTCTCGAGGATGTGTTGGAAATAGTTGATGGCGTATTCGGTGAGGTGTGCCAGGTGGTTCTTGGTTTCCTCAATGTTGATGTCGATGTTGGCAATCTCCTCCTCGGCTTTCTTGATGTCGAATTTCGAAATCTTGCGAACAGGTTTCTCACACAGCTTCAGCACATGGTCGCGGGTGACCTCCTTGCGTAAGAGTTCGCGGTAGGGGTCAAAGCCTCGCTCAATGCCCGTAACCTGGTCGTCCCAAGTGTCAAAATTCTTCTTTTCCAATATCTTGTAGATGCCTTTCTCGAAGAAAATCTTCTCCAACGACACCCAATGCCACTTGTCCTCCAATTCTGCCAGCTGTATTTCAAGTTCCTGTCGCAGAAGGTCTTTGGTGCGGAAAGTGGAATGTTTCAGTATCTCGCTGGCGGTCATGAACACAGGCTTGTTGTCCACAATCACACATGTCTGTGGCGAGAAACTTATCTGGCAGTTGGTGAAGGCGTACAGGGCGTCCATCATCTGGTCGGGCGATATGCCCGAGGGCAGGTAGCACACTATCTCCACCTCGGCGGCTGTGTTGTCGTCCACCTTCTTGATCTTTATCTTGCCCTTTTCGTTGGCTTTCAAAATGCTGTCTATCAGCACGTCGGTGGTGATGCTGTAGGGTATCTCGGTGATGACTATGGCCTTGCGTTTCTCGTCGTAGTGCATCTTGGCACGGATGCGCAACCTGCCTCCCACGGCGGCATCGTTGTAGCGCGACACATCGATAAGTCCCCCTGTCGGGAAATCGGGATAGATGACGAAGGGTTCGTCACGCAAGATGTTGATAGAGGCCTCGATAAGCTCGCAGAAGTTGTAGGGCAGTATCACCGATGTGAGGGTCACGGCTATGCCCTTGGTGCCTTGTGCCAGCAACAGCGGAAACTTGATGGGAAGCGACACGGGCTCCTGTTTGCGGCCGTCGTAGCTGGGCTTCCACTGCGTTGTCTTGGCGTTGAAAACCACCTCTTTGGCGAATTTCGAAAGGCGTGCTTCGATGTAACGTCCCGCAGCGGCTCCGTCGCCTGTGAGTATGTTGCCCCAGTTACCCTGGCAGTCGATGAGCAGGTTCTTCTGCCCCATGTTGACCAAAGCGTCGTTGATGGAGGCATCGCCGTGGGGGTGATACAGCATCGTGGTGCCCACAATGTTGGCCACTTTCGTGAAACGCCCGTCGTCGGTTTCCTTCATCGCGTGCAGTATGCGACGCTGCACCGGTTTCAAACCATCGTCGATGTCGGGCACCGAACGGTCCAAAATAACGTCCGAAGCATAGTCAATCCAGTAGTCGCGAAACATACCGTTCAACGATATGGTGGAGCCCTCCGAAGGCTTCTCTTCTTCGCTGTCTTTCGGCATGTTGCCGCTGCTTATCTCATCTTGTTCTTCAGGTGTGCGGTTCTCGTCGTCCATAGTATTGTTTTAAAATGCAAAGATACAACATTTTTTCCACTTGCACCCGCCCTCGTGCAACAACTTATCAACAGAGTTTCTCACATTATTTTTTATATATGATTTCTTTTTTGTATCTTTGCAAAAAAATTTAACGACTCACCAATCATGAAAAAAATCATCTTCATCTCAGCGTGTCTGCTTTTAGGAATGATGCCTGCCCAGGCACAACTCGGCAACCTGATTCAAAAAGCCGCCCAAAAAGCCGCTCAAAAGGCTTCCGAAAAAATTACCGACGCAGCCACTAACGCTCTCAAAAACAACAAGAACACCACAACCGAGGCTGAGGCCGCTACTCCCGATGAGGCGGAGGCTCCCGACACCTACCTCTCCATCATGCAGGAGATGCCCGCCCTGCCCACCGTCGAACAGCTCAAGAAATACCACTCCGCCAAACTCGACGAAAAGACCTTCCAACTTATCGGCAACCCCGTGAGTATGTTCTACATGCAGGTGGCATCCCTCTCCGCACGTGCCTCCACCCTGCGCTACGCAAATGCCGACAGCGCCGAAGTGACAAACATGGCCATGAACTATGTGTCCTCCGCCACGGGCCTCACCGAAGAGGAGCTGAAGCAGCTCGAAAACATGACCGAAGAGGAGCAGCAGGCCTACATGATGGCTTACTACCAAAGCGGTCGTCAGGAAGCCGCCGTAATGGAGAACGCCACCGAGCTGGCCAAATACATGGAGCCCCTCCAACCCACCATCGACCAGTGGGATGCTGCTGGCAATAAGGCAGATGCTGTGTTCGAAGCTTTTGACAACAACGCCCGCACCATCTATAAGAATTATGCCGAGAAACTCGCCACAGCCGAGGGTTCCGCCCACACCAAGCTCCTGGTGCAGTATTTTGGCGAGATTGGCGAAGCCTACATTGCCGCCGTTCAGCAGGCCATGCAGATACGCCTCACCGAGCAGCTGCCCATAGCCGAGACAATCGATGCCGAAATCGCCCGCATCCAAGCCGAGCACCCCAAGCTGGCCATCGTCAACTACTACGCCCCCCTCACCGCCATGAGCTATTTCGCCGATGCCCTCAAACTGCTCGAAATACCCGAATACTCCGACTGACACAAAAAAACTTGGATACAACAAACGAGAGAGGTGCCCGAAAAGGCGCCTCTCTCTCTTTATGCTCGATTTACGCTATTCGGGATAGTACTCCGAAAAGGTGTGGTCGTCGTAAACGATGATCATCTTCACCATCTTCTTCTGCTTCGCCACAATCGGCTGTGGCTCTACAACCGCCTCGGGGCTCTCGTATATGCGATTCTCCTGCGGTTGGACTTTCGGCTGAGGTTGAGGTTGAGGTTGAGGTTGAACTGAGGGCTGAATCTGAGGTTGGGGTTCTACTATAGGAGCAACCACGGGTTGAGGTTGTGGCTGAGGTTGAATCTGAGGTTGTGGCTGTGGTTGAGGCACAGCTGGTGCCACATATTGGGGAACCTCCACAGGGGGCTGCTCCACAATTTCTTCGGGTTGCGAAAAGAGGTCGGGTTCGGCCTCACGCTGCTGCTGAGGTGTGGAAGGTGCCGCAGGCATTGGTGTGGTGGCTACAGGCGTTGGGGCGACAGGCGCAACATTCAGCGGGGCACCTGCAAACATCTCGCCTTTGCCAAACATCAGCCAGTTGATGTTCACCTCTGGCCACCTCCGCACCACCTTCATCACAAAATCCAAACTCGGATTGTTACGCCCCGACAGGATGTGCGACATCCCGCTGGGTTGAATCCCTATCTCCTCGGCAAACTGTCGTGCCGAAATATTCTTGGCCTTTAACAGCAGATTGATCCTATCTATCATGATTTAATATTGTAATCCTTGTTTTACAAAATGCAAAAGTACGAAAAATATTTGATATATTTATAAATTATTTTTATCATTTACAATTGTAATCTATTCAATGATTAAAGTATTGAATACAATATGATACGTTTATATAATGTATTTCAATAAATTACATATACTTTAAAACTGAATATACAATATTGATGAAATAAGCCGATATATCTTTATCAATCATTTATATAATAATGCTTAAACCGCTGATTTTAATTAATTTGTGATATATAGTATTGTGCAATTAATAATCATTTAACAATGTTACAAAATTCCTTACGTTACAGATGTAATATATTACAAATGTTTCATAATTTACAATTGTATTTATACTTGTAAAGTAATGGTGTTTTACAAAATTAAACACATTTTTATGACTGTTTGTGTGACGTGGAAAGGTGTTTTTTGATATTTCGCATCGTTATTCAACCGAGTTGCAAATAAGCGATTCTCGATGTTAAACAATTTTAAGAAATCCCCTCTCCTGCTATCAACACAAAATAGTTGGAAAAAACGAAAGAAAAAGTTGATTATATGAAAAAAATGTAGTAATTTTGCAAATTGAAATTTTTAGGAAAAATAACAATCTAATACATCTTATCATGAAGAAATCTATTGTAGCAATCTGCATTGTCATGGTTTTCGCAATGGTGGCAGCCTCCTGCACACACCACACCTGCCCCGCCTATCGCGGTTCAATTGCCGAAGCTACCAAGTAGTAACCCAATTTGCGACATGAAAACAAAGAGTCCCCCGCATCGTCGGGTGACTCTTTTTGTGTTTTTGGGCTTGAAAATCAGACACCTATGGGTGCATTTTCGTACAGCGAGGAGGGGCGAATGATGCGGGGAGGGAGGTGAATGTGTACGGATTTCATGGGTGTTTGGACGGGAAAATGGGTGGCTGGGGTGGCGTTTCGCCCTGTCAGGGTTGGGAGGCGAGGTTTGGAAAGCGGAAATGAGGTTGCGGAAAAAGGTGTTGCCGACGAATGGGCAAAGAGAGGGTGTTTTTTTCATTTTTGGAGACTTTGAAAAAGGGTTTAGAAACAAAGCGTGGCGAAAAAGGTGCTTTTTTGAACCGAAAACGGACGCGAAAAATCGGCTTTCAAAATGCCAAAAATAGAGATTGTTCCAATATTCTCCCAATATTCTCCCACTCTTCTCCCATTCATGCTTCATATAGTATGGGAGAATCAGTGAGTTACAAGAAAAGTTAAAGTTGAGGGTAAGCGAAATGTTAATTGTTAATTGTTAATTGCTATTAGTGTGAGAATGCAAGTTTGATTGTAAATATATATATTAAATATTAGTATTTATTTAATCTTATAAATGTATTCCATTTTTGATTGCACATTGCAGACACAAAGCAATTAACAATTAACAATTAACAAATTCATTAAGCAGCAGTTTTCATCTTACGATAAACCCCCTTATCAACCTTTTCAATAAGCAATCCTTGTTGCCACTGAAAAGCCACTTGCCTTTCAGGGCTCTTGCATCCCAAAGAAATCAAAACCTCTCGTAGCTGGTTTCTGTCGAATTGGTCAGGCAGAGCGGCAAAAGCATCACCAAACTTGATCTTCCTTCCCTTGCTCTCTATTTGGTCGGCGTATGCGACCAAGGTGTTGAGCATGGAGGAGGCCACCCAGGTGGCGAAGCGGGCCACGGCCTCTTTGGTGCGGGAGTTGTTCTTGAGGCCGTAGAGGAACCATGCCAGCATCCCTGCGCGGAAGCCCACCAATCCGGGTCGGAGGTAGAGCATGGCGTGCTTGGCGCTCTCGGCGTCCTTGGCTTTCTCGCGCACGGCCTCCTCCCAGCGCTCGATGCGTTTGTTCAGCCATTGCATGTCAAGTTCGAACTCGGGTTGCGCCTCGTAGCATATCTCGTCGCCCTCCTTGCCGTGGACGGTGTAGGAGGCGACCGACATCTGGTTGAGCTCGGTCAGGGCCTCGTCCACCTTCTGCCGCTGCAGCTGGGTCATGCGGCCCCATTGCGGGGGACGCTGGTAGAGGTTGTCGGGCAGGTTGACGAGGATGAAGCGGCTGAGGAGGCCGTTGCGCTGATTGTCGCGGTTGAAGAACATGCGCACAGCATCGGGGGTGCCGCTGTAGAGGACGTTGTAAAACACTTTGACGATGCCCGAGAAAGAATTTTCCGAGGCGTAGTCCTGACCGTACTCGGCGTTGTCGAAGGCGTTGCGGAGGAGGTCGGTGATGTTGCTGAAGGATCGGCCCTGCGCCTTGCGGACGGTGTCCACCTCCTCGGCGAGGGTGTAGCAATGGAGCCCCTGGGCGTTGTCGAGACGTTTCAACAGCTTGGTGATGGAGATGGTGGCGGGGAGGAGTCGCACCATGGGTTTCGGCTCGGGCGGGGTGTCGTCCTTCTTCTTGCCACCCGTGCGCGAGGAACGGCGGAGCTGCTCGTTGTAGACCTCCTCTTTTGAGCGACCCTGGGCATCCACGGCGGCTATCTGCTTGAGGCAGTCGCGCGAGAGATTTCTAATAAAACTCTTGCCCGTGCCCTGCTCGGCATCGAGGCATACCAAGAACGAAGGCGAGACCATATTGCCGTCCAAATAGCGAGCGCGGAGAGTGCTGCCGAGGGTTCCCAGTATGGGCAGCAGGCACAGCACAGCCGCAGGGGCAAAGCCTTGCGGAGCGATGTCGGCATACTGCCGAAAGACGGGAGGCAGCGGAGGCATCACCGAGGTATCCAAGAAACTGGTGAGGGGATTCTCGGGGCTATCCAGATCTTCCGGCTCTTCCGGATTATCCGGACTTTCCGGACTTTCCGGATTTTCCAGATTATCCAAAAGATCCTCCAAGTCGTGCGGAGTTGTGCAGGATCGCGGTGCGGAGCAGGCGCTGTGGACAATCTGGCGGATCTCCTCCTCCGAGAGGCCGTAGCGGGGCAGGGAGGCGATGAGGGCGTTCTCGCAAAAGTCGCAGATGTAGCGCAGGCGGTAGGCACAGCGGTAGAGCTTCTGGTTGCGCTCGCCCTCCACAGGCTCGCCACCATTGGCACGGAGCCATGCCACGGCAAGCTCGGTGAGAGTGTGGCCGCGATAGTGGGTTTGAGCGGTTTTTTCCGGCTTTACTGGATTTTCCGGATTTTCCGGATTTTCCGGATTCTCCGGAATCTCCGGAGTTTTCGGGGCCGCCGCCCCCACCTGATACACGCACTTGGGGCCTCGGCTGAAAATCCCCTCGTCCATATACGCCACATAATGCTCCGGCACCAGGTAGGAGGCTCGCGCCCAATCCTTGCAGGCCTCGTCGCAGGGCTGCCCGAGCTCATTGCTGAGCCATCGCTGGCACTCGGCTATGGTCGAAAACTCGGGGCGGCACTCCGCCACAATCCTCACCCCCTTGCGCGAGATGGAGAGGGCGATATACACAATGTCCAGCTCCTCACGGCGACGTCGGGCCTTGTTGATGAGCATCTGTGTGTCCTCAACATCGTCGAAGTCAACCATGTAGAGCCCGCTGGGCACAGCATTGGCGTTCTTGCGCCCCTTGCCTCCGAACGAAGCCTGCCAGCACACGATGGGCAGCTGTCGCTTGAGCAACTGTTGCTGCTCCTTGGTGCGAGCCACGGATATGTCCTTGGCCAGGATCATGAAAGGGGCGTTGGAAGTGGCCTCGTGATACTTCTCCATCGTGCAGATGCAGCCCTTCGAATCGGTTACAGAATTAAAAAAATCAAAATGCATACGCTTCATTTACCCCGACTCCACGGGCCTTACTCCGTGTGTTTTAGTGAGTCGGGCATTCTTTTCGAGAGCCGATAATTGGAGCCGTGCCTCCTGCTGCGCACCTCACTCGGCACACCCCATCATCTCCCCGAAAAAAACGCTGCAAAGATATGCAAAAAATTTGAGTGGATGCCCAATTTTGCGCGATAATGAGCGATGGTGAGCGATAATGAGCGATGGTGAGCGATAATGAGCGATAATGAGCGATATTTGCACCATTTTTGCCTGATAAATTACGTGGTTTCTACAGGCGAATTATTAAATTTGCGGTATGTGGCTCACGATTTTGCGTATAAGGTAGTGGGCTCCACCCACACTATTTATATATACTCGTAACCCCGAGACTTCGTCCCGGGGTTCTCAAATACTGGCTTTTCCAGCCAGAACGGCTCAGCCGCACCTGTTTTCCAGAGACATAGCCCTCGATACATACAGGCGAATTGCATGGCTTGGGCTGGAAGCCCATACTAGCGAAGCGGTAAGTAACCGAGGGCGAAGCCCTCGGATAAGGACTCAGCTACAGGCTTCTGGCTGGAAGCCAGTACCTCATACGCTAATCTTTAAGAAACAAATCTTTCTCAGGATCAAGACCGAACTCCCTCATCAGGGCCTCATACTCCTCTCGGAAGGTCGCCTTGTGGTGATGTTCTTTTTGGCTCTTGATGTAGTTGATGACCATGGGGCGTTCCTTCACGCTATAGGTGAAGGCAGCATATCCGTTGCCCCAACCATCAAAGTGTGGGAACCACTCCCGATGCTCCTTGATCCATCGCGAGCTTTCCTGTTTGACGACCTGCATAAAGTCGCTCAACGAAATCTTCGGGTGCACCTCAACGCATATATGGAAATGGTCAGGCATCGAATTGAGCCGATATACATGGCAGCTCTTCTGCTGACAAATCCCATAGATGAAGGCATACAGATCACGCTCATGCTCCTCGCAGATGGTGGGTGCCGAGTGCTTCGTCCGCCAAATGATGTGATATGTTAGTGCTATGTGACTCATGTTTTTGCGTATAAGGTAGTGGGCTCCACCCACCTTGTTTATCTATTCTTGTAATCCCGAGACTTCGTCCCGGGTTACTCAAATACTGGCTTCCAGCCAGAACGGCTCAGCCGCACCTGTCTTTTCGAGGTTCCATTTCAGTCACTCAGCTAGATCGGCAACAATCAGAGCTGGCGGATGGTGAATTGGCCCCAGATGGTGGAGGCTTTGTAGGTGTCGAAGCCTTTGATTACGTAGAGGGCTACGATGTCGCGGTTGAAGGCGTCGCCACATTCGGGGTCGGGCGTGGGGGGCACGGCGCCAAAGAAGGTGATGCTGCGGAGGCTGGTGTTGCCCGCAAAGGCGTTGCAGCCGATGGTGGCTATACGGTCGGGGATGATGTAGTCGGTGGCCGAGGAGCAGCCGTTGAAGGTGTCTTCGGGAATGGCGGTAAGGCTGTGGGAGATAACGAAATGGCGCACGTTGGAGCAGTTGCGGAATACGCCTTCGCCCATCTCGGTGACGGAGTGGGGCATGACGAAGTCGACCAATGCCGTGCAACCTTCAAAGGCCTGCGAGCCGATGCTGGTGAGCGATTTGGGGAGGTAGACGATGCTGAGGTCGGTGCATTTGTAGAAGGCCATGTCGCCGATGTAGTAGACAGAGTTGGGCAGTTCGATGCCTTGCACGCGGATGCAGTTGGCCAAGGCATTGTCGGCCACGCCGGTGACGATGTAGTTGCGGCCCTGATACTTGACGCTGCGGGGCACGCGGATGTAGCCGCCGAGCATGTCGGCATACTGGCTGTGGAACCAGAGGTTTACTTCGCCATCATCGACGATTTTGTAGTAGAGCACTTGTCCGGAGGAACACACATCGGAGAAGTCGGCTTTTTCGTTGAGTTGTGCGAAGGTTGCCGAGGTGGCAATGAGCGCGAGGACGAGGATGAGAATTTTTTTCATGGTATACGTTGCTTATTTTTTGTTATTCAAATAAATTAATGTGCCGTCAGCCAGTCAGGGCCCACGTCTATGCCCACCTCGATGGGTATGCTCAGCGGGAGGGCTTCGATCATGGCTTTCTGCACGATGTCGCGCAGCTGCTGTTCCTCGGGGCGGTAGCAGTCGAACACAAGTTCGTCGTGCACCTGGAGAATCATGCGCGATTTGAGGCCGAGACGTTGTATCTCGCTATGGATGTTTATCATGGCTATCTTTATCATATCGGCCGAGGTGCCCTGTATTGGCATATTGACGGCGTTTCGCTCGGCAAAACTGCGTGCCGAGGCGTTGCGCGAGTTGATGTCGGGCAGGTAGCGACGGCGGCCGAGGAGTGTCTGGGCGTAGCCGTGCTGGCGGGCGAAGCTGATGTTGTCGTCGATATAATTTTTGATGTCGGGGTATTGTGTGAAATATTCTTCGATGAGGGCTGCCGCCTCCTTGCGAGGTATGCCGAGCTGTTCGCTGAGGCCGAAGGCGCTGATGCCGTAGACGATGCCGAAGTTGACCGACTTGGCGTTGCGACGCAAGTCTTTGGAAACCTCTTCGATAGGCATCTTGTAGATTTTGGCTGCCGTGGCTGCGTGGATGTCGTAGTGGTTGGCGAAGGCCTCGATCATGTGGCGGTCGTTGGCCAGGGAGGCGATGATGCGGAGCTCGATTTGCGAATAGTCGGCAGCGAGGAGGATGTAGTCGTCGTTGCGTGCCACGAAGGCTCGGCGTATCTCCTTGCCGCGTTCGGAGCGTATGGGAATGTTTTGCAGGTTGGGATTGCTGGAGGAGAGGCGCCCTGTGGCTGTAACTGTTTGATTATATACGGTGTGGAGCCTGTGGGTAAGGGGGCTGATGAGTTTGGGGAAAGAGTCGAGATAGGTGCCTATGAGTTTGTTGAGCGACCTGTATTCGAGAATCTTCTCGATGATGGGGTTCTTGTCCTTGAGTTTGAGGAGCACGTCCTCGGCGGTGGAATACTGCTTGGTGGCGGTACGGGGGGGCTTGTCGGTGACTTTGAGTTTGTCGTAGAGCACTTCGCCCAGCTGTTTGGGCGAGGAAATGTTGAAAGGTTCGCCCGCCATACGGTAGATGTCCTGCTCGAGGAGGTTACGTTCGGCGGAGAGTTTGGCGGAATAGTCTTTGAGTGCGTCCACATCGATGCGCACCCCTTCCTCTTCCATGCTGATAAGTACATCGACCAGAGGAAGTTCGACCTCGGTGTAGAGGCGGCTGAGCCCTTCGTCGGAGAGCTTGGCTGCCAGCAGCGGGTAGAGCTGCCAAAGGACGGCTGCCGATTCGTTTTCGTTGGCGGGTTCGACGCCGAGGATGTTGAGGCAGATGCTGTCGAGGGTGTGGCGAATCTCGGGGTCGGCGAGGTAGTGTGCCAGCTGCACATCGAAGATGTCGCCCGAGAGTTCGATGTCGAGTTCGCGGAGGATGTATTTGAGGGCTTTGAGGTCGTAGCAGAGTTTGAGGGTATCGGGCTGCTGGAGGAGTCGGCGGAGGCTTGCGGTATCAATGTCGCCCACAAGGGAGGCAAAGACCTCGTCGGCACTGAAAGCCAGCACGATGGTGGCCCCAGCGACAAAGATGGCCACATCGCCGCTTTCGGGCATGTGGTCGAGGAAACGTATTTCGGAGGATCGGCGTTCGTCGATTATAGGTTGGTCGAAGAGTGTTGGCTGATCGAAGAGTGTAGGCTGTTCGGGAGCCGAGGCAGGAGCGGCAGGGCGTGGTTTTGCGGCAGCAAAACGCTGGGCCTCTTCGGGGTTGGACACGGAGAGGTCGGTGAAGATGCGCTGCGAGAGTTTGCGGAATTCGAGTTCGGCAAAGAGGGCCTGGAGGGCTGCATAGTCGGGTGTGCGGCGCAGGAGGAGCTCCTGGGAGAGTTCTACAGGGGCATCGAGGACGATGGTGGCCAGCCGTTTGCTGAAAATGGCCTGATCGCCATGTTGTTGCACGAGGGTGCGTATTTTGTCGTTCTTAATCTCTTCGGCATGTTCCACCATGTTTTCGATGGATCCGAACTGTTCGATGAGTTTTTTGGCGGTCTTCTCCCCCACCCCTGGTATGCCAGGAATATTGTCGGAGGCGTCGCCCCAAAGGCCGAGGAGGTCGATGACCTGGGAGCATTGGCTCACGCCGAATTTTTCCTTCACCTCGTCGGCACCCATGAGTTGGTCGGGTTTGCCCATGCGACCGAAACGGTACATGCGGACGTGGTCGGTTACAAGTTGCCCAAAATCTTTGTCGGGGGTTACCATCACCACCTCGTCGAAACCCTGTTGCTCGGCCCAATGCGAAGCTGTTCCGATAACATCGTCAGCCTCATAGCCTTCGCAGGTGATGACGGGGATGTTGAAGGCAGCGATGATTTGGCGAATGTAGGGCAAAGCCTGCTGTATGGTTTCGGGCATGGCTTCGCGGTTGGCCTTGTATTCGGCGTACATCTCGTGGCGGAAGGTGGGTTTCGGAAGGTCGAAAGCCACGGCCAGATGGGTAGGGTTGAGTTTTTTGACAAGGTCGTAGAGGGTGTTGGTAAAACCGAGCACAGCCGAGGTGTTCATGCCTTTGGAGTTGGTGCGTCCTGAAGCATTGAGGGCGTAGTAGGCTCGGTAAACCATTGCCATTCCGTCAAAAAGAACCAGTTTCTTCATTGAGGCTGAGGCTTATTTGAGGGGATTCTCGGTAAGTTCGTCGTACTCCTGACGGTGACGGAGGATGTTGCATGCGAGGTAGACGGCGCTGCGGAAAGACTGCTCGGAGGCTTTGTCCTTGCCGGCAATGTCGAAAGCGGTGCCGTGGGCTGGCGAGGTGCGGACGTAAGGAAGACCTGCGGTGAAGTTGACACCCTCGGTGAAGGACATCAGCTTGAAGGGGATGAGGCCTTGGTCGTGGTAGAGGGCCAGCACACCGTCGAACTTGTTGAACTCGCTGCTGCCAAAGAAGCCGTCGGAGGGATAGGGGCCGTAGGCAAGGATGCCTTTTTCTTGCGCCTCATCGATGACGGGCTTGATGACGGTGTTGTCGAAATTGCCAATCACGCCGTTATCGCCGGCATGGGGGTCGAGAGCCAGGACGGCAATCTTGGGCATGGGGACACCGAAATCGCGTTTGAGCGACTCGTTCATGAGCATGATTTTGTCGGAGAGGAGGTTGTGGGTGATGGCCGAGGGCACATCCTTCAAAGCCAAGTGATTGGTTACGATACCGATACGGATACGGTCGCATACCATCATCATAAGGCTGCTGCAATCGAACTGATGAGAGAGGAACTCGGTGTGGCCAGGGAAATCGAAGTCGGGGGCCTGGATGTTCTTCTTGTTGATAGGGGCTGTGACGAGGACGTCGATAAGGCCGTTTTTGAGGTCGTTGCAAGCCATATTGAGCGAGAGGCGCGACTGGGCTCCTGCCACTTCGGTGGATTTTCCAATGTCGATTTTTACCTCATCGTTGATGATATTGACGACGTTGAATTTGTGCCCCCCTGCCTCGGAAGCATCGTGGATGCCGTTGAAGACGAGGTCTTGGTGCATGACGAGGAGGTTCTTGTGATAGGTGCCCACCTTGGTGGAACCGTAAAGAATGGGGGTGCAGATGTCGAACATACGGCTGTCGCTGAAAGTTTTGAGGATGACTTCGTAACCGACACCGTTGATGTCGCCTTGTGTGATGCCTACACGGATGGGGGTATGATTGGTTTTGTCGTTTTCCATGAATTGTTGAATTAATAGGTTTGTATATGTTGATATTTAGACGTTTAGTTGCTTGTTATTTCTTAGTGACATCGTAGGTTTGGAGGAAGGCGTAGAGCAGACGCACACCAAAGCCTGATCCGCCCACGCAGTAGTAATCCTGTTTTTGGGAGAAATAGGCCACACCGGCTATGTCGAGGTGGATGTAGGGAGTGGCTTTGGCAAAATGAGCGAGGAACTTGCCCGCAGAGATGGTGCCAGCTTGGGCTATGCCGCAGTTCTTGATGTCGGCAATCTTCGATTTGATAAGTTCGTCGTATTCGTGCCAGAAGGGGAACTCGGCGATACGCTCGTAGACTTGGTTGCCCATGATTTTGAGGAGGTTGAAATAGTTGTCGGCATTTTGCTGCATGGCTGCGATACCAAAGGTGCCGATAGCACGGACAGCAGCACCAGTGAGGGTGGCAGCATCAATGACGAGTTCGGGTTGATAATTGGCCACAGCATAGGCAATAGCGTCGGCAAGGATGAGGCGGCCTTCGGCATCGGTGTTGACCACTTCGACGGTGGTGCCATCGTACATGGTGAGCACATCATCGGCAGCATAGGCGTTGAAACCAGGGCGGCTGTCGGTGAGGGGAAGGAAAGCCACGATATGCACGGGCAGATGATTGTCGGCTGCTGCAAAGATAACAGAGGCCATAGTGGCTGCACCTGCCATGTCGGATTTCATCTCGCACATATAGTCGCCAGTCTTGATATTGAGGCCGCCAGTGTCGTACATGATGCCTTTACCCACAAGGGCGAGGGGCTGTTTGTTGATAGCATCGGCGGGGCTGTATTCGAGCACGACGAAGCGAGGCTCATCGACACTGCCTTTGTTTACGGCCATCAAACCGCCCATACGCAGCGACTCAATCTGCTTCTTGTCAAAGATGGTGCATTTGACGTTCAAATCGTTGGCAATATCTTCCAACTCGGAGGCAAACTCCTCGGCGTTGAAGTCGGACACGGGCAGGTTGACCCACTCGCGGCACCAGAAGATACGGTTCCAGAGGCGTTCATTGCGCTCCAGCTCTTCATCGGAGAGGAATCGTTGGTCGATGGTGAGTGTGGCGATATGATCAGGGGTCTTGCTCTTGTAGCGGTCAAAACTATAGTCGGACAGCACCATGCCCTCGACAAAAGCCACCAATTCCTCAGGTATGACACCTTCGCCTGTGATAGCCACGGTGCTTTGTTTTTCGGCATTGAGGAGGGTTACGATTTTGTCGGCACTGCGACGAAGCAGTTCTTGGCACTCGTTGGCAGGTTTCTCGCTGTCGAAATTGACTATATAAATATGATAAGGCAGACGGTCGAAAGCCACGATGCTTTGATTGTCGGCCTCACGGCGAAGCTTGAGGTATTCGAGCTCTTTCTTTCCCAAGGGGATATTACGGTCGGCCACATCGTTGCCATATAGAAAGATGAGGTTGCCCTCATACTCTTTCGGAGAAAAAGATTCGAGAATGAAATTCATAGTTATATATGTTTAATTAATATTATCACTTTATTGTCGGCTTTGAGTTTGTCGAGTGTTTGGTAAAACTTGTTGCGTGAGGGGATGTCCATCCAAGCGGTGGGTTCGTCGAACACTAAGACGGGGGCATTGCTGTAGAGTTGGCGGGCAAAGGCTATACGCTGCCATTGACCCATGCTGAGTTCGGCACCTTGGTCGAACATGCGTCCGAGAGGTGTTTTGTAGCCTTGAGGGAGACGGTCAATGATGGTATCGGCACCAGCATCTTCAGCAGCACGACGCACACGGTCAGCATCGAAGTTATCAATATCGCCAAAGGCAATATTCTCTTCGGCGGTGCAATAGAAACGGACATAATCCTGAAAGATGGCACCGATGCCACGACGGAGTTGAGACACATCGTATTGCCGCACATCTATACCATTGATCAGCACGGCACCTTCGTTGGTGTCATAGAGTCGCAGGAGCAGTTTGAGCAGTGTGGTTTTTCCAAAGCCGTTCTCGCCCTCAATCAGGGTTATCTCGCCTGCATGGGCCGATAGGTTGTAGTGGCTGAGGACATCGTGCTCCATATCGGGATAGCGGAAGGTGATGTCGCGAAATTCCACGCTCTCGACTTTCTCGGGGAAAGGAACGGGATTGTCGCAATTGTGGATATTGGGTTTGAGGTCGAGGAACTCGAAAAGATTGCCGATAAAGAGGCGGTTGTCATAAAGTCCCGAGATGCTTGACACAAGATTAGTAAGATAGGATTGTCCTCGGCGGAAGGCTTCGAAAAGCATGACGAAGGAACCGATGGTGATGGCGCCTTGCGAAGTGCTGGAAATGAGGAAGAAGGTGACGAAGAAGAGTGCGGCTGTTTCGATGATGGCACAGATGGTATCGTAAAGAGCCAAACGGCGAGAGATATGCAGCAGGTTGTCCACCAAACGGCTGCGAATATCGACAAAGAGTTTGCGGAAATATGGGGCAAGGCCGAAGGTGCGCATCTCTTTGGCAAAATCACGCCCCCCAAGCAGTGCGGAATAGTAGCTTGTGCGGCGATAGTTTTGCGTGTTGTTGCGACGGAAGGCATACACTTGGCGCGATTTGATGATACGAACAATGAAGGTGGGGACGACAGCCACTACCATCACCACGATGATCTGCCACGAGGTTGTGGCAAGCATGACGATGACGCCAGCAATGGATATCACGGCACTTATCAACCCCATGAAGCCGTTGAGCACTTGCAAAGGACGGAAAGAGGCCTCCTGCTGCGCACGGTGGTAGGTGTCGTGATAGGCAGGATTGTCGAAATAAGCCATGTCCAACTCGGAGGATTGTCGCTGCATACGGTCGCTGAGATAGTCGACGAGACGTTGCGAGAGTATGTCGTTATTGACACCATTGAGAATTGAGACAACCCTATTCAAAAGGAAGATGCCGCAGAAAATACCGATGAGGTAATAGAAATTGTCGCAACGAATACCCCAAAGGTAAATATCGCCACCTGTGGTAACGCCGTCGACTATCAGTTTGAGGACATACAGATTAATCAACGGCAGCACACTCTGCACAACGATATATACGATACGCCTCCAAAACGACTTTGGATTGCATAGGCGAATCATATTGAGTGCATTGAGTAGTGGCTTCATTATGAGTTTATAGTTTTAATTTCTAATGACATTTCACATATCACTTTATAAGAATATAATCTTTTTTACAGCGTTGCGACCGATGGTGTCGTTGATTTTCACTTGGAGCGAATCTTTGCGGTAGGTAAGTTCCTGACGTAGGGCGGCAGAGGCGATAGTGGCGGTGAGGGTACCTTGGGCAAAACGCACCGACCATGTGAGGCGGCTGATGAGGTCGCCAACAACGCGATTGTAGGCATCCTTGACCTCTATCTCGCACACAGTGTCGTCCATCTCCAAACGGTGATAGGCACGTTTGAGAAGGTCTTGCAATGTATGTTCGTTGGCGTAGCTCATTATTTATTGGTTTATGTTTTGGAGGGTTCCGTTTGCGACTTGAAAAATGAGGTGTTCCACTTGGGGTATCTCGGCAAAGATGTTTTCGATGCGGCCTGGCTGGGTGTCGGTGAGGAACACCTGACCGAAGCGGTCGCTGCCCACAAGATGCACCAATTGGGTGACACGGGTCATATCCAGTTTGTCAAAAATATCGTCGAGGAGAAGTATGGGCTTCATTCCACAACGTTGGTAGATGTATTCGAACTGTGCCAGTTTGAGCGCCAGCACAAAGGTTTTCTGCTGTCCTTGCGATCCGAATTTTTTCACATTGAAATCGCCAATCATCAACTCGAGGTCGTCTTTGTGAGGCCCCACGGTGGTGTATTGGGCGTACTTGTCGGCTTGCCGTGCTTCTTGCAGTTGTTGTGCGAGAGGCACTTCTGCACGGGTGGTATAGCTCACCGAAGCATGTTCGGCACTATTGGATATCCAGGAGAAATACTCATCGAACAGGGGCAGGAAGTCTTTCAGAAAATCCTTGCGGCTTTGGTAGAGCATCTCGCCATAGCGCACCAGTTGCTCGTCCCATATCGAGATGGAGGCCTCGTCCCATTGGCGTTCTTCGTAGAACTGCTTGAGGAGGCGGTTGCGTTGGTCAATGGCTTTCTGATATTGCAGGAGGTGGTTGAGGTAGTTTTTGTCGGCTTGCGAGATGACCCCGTCGATAAATTTGCGACGCACATCGCTGCCTCCCTGTATGATGTTTTGGTCGTTGGGAGAGATGATGACGAGTGGCAGGCGTCCTATATGTTCGCCCAAAGCCTTGTAGGCTTTTTTGCACCAGCGCATCTGCTTGGGCTGTCCTTTCTTTTGAATACACGACACCATGACGTTCTCGCTGTCGAAAGCATAATTGCCGTGGATGGCAAAGAAGTCTTCGCCCTGGCGGATATTCATGCCGTCGATAGGGTTGAAAAAGCTCTTGCAGAAAGACAGATAGTATATGGCATCCAACAAATTGGTCTTCCCTACCCCATTGTTGCCAACCAAACAGTTGACATTGGAGCAGAAATCCACGTCGAGGTCGGCGTAGGTTTTGAAATTGCTCAGTTTGATATTTGTCAGATACATCTTTTTGTGTAAGTTATGAATTATGATTTATGAGTATCAGGCTCATTAATCAGAAATCAAAAATTTAATCTTGTTCACTACCGATTCCATGAGCCACCTCGGGGTGCTTGTGGCTCCAGTGATGCCCACGTTCTTCACATCGGCAAACCACGAAGCATCGAGTTCGTCGACATCCGAAATCAGCTGTGTGTTGGGTTGGACATGTTTGCAGTATTCGTAGAGGTAATGGCCGTTGGAGCTGCCTTTGCCGCTTACAAACAGCACTATGTCCATTTGTTTTGCAAATTCTTCCAGCTGTACCGCACGGTTCGCCACACGGTTGCAGATGGTGTCGTAAGCCACAAAGTTTCGATCCTTCGAGTTTTTTGCAACTTCATTGATTTTGATCTCCAGATTGCGGATGAGGAGCTGATACTCCTCCTTGCTCTTTGTGGTTTGAGAGTAGAGGCGGATGGGGCGAGAGCAGTCGATGCCTTCCAAATCGTCGGGGCGGCTCACCACTATGGCGGTGTTGTCGGTTTGACCGCAGAGCCCTATCACCTCGGCATGGCCAGGCTTGCCGAATATCACCACCTGCCCTGTGGGCGAAAGTTTCCGCATCTCCTCATAGCCTTTGCGTATTTTCTGCTGCAAAGCAAGTACTATGGGACAGGTGGCGTCGATGAGCTCTATGCCCAACTTCGAAGCCTGCTGATAGGTCGAGGGGGGCTCGCCGTGGGCCCGTATCAAAACTTTCTCGCCTTGCAGCGAGGACAGTTGCTTGTGGTCGATGACCTGGAGCCCCTTTTGGTTGAGGCGGTGCACCTCGGCGTTGTTGTGTACTATGTCGCCCAGGCAATACAGGTTGCCCGAGCGCGACAGCTCTTCCTCTGCCGTGCCTATGGCCTTCACCACTCCAAAACAGAATCCTGCATTTTCGTCTATTGTGATATTCATAACCTGTATTATTTTATCTGTCATCATTCTGTCATCTGTCATCTCTCAACTAACTCAGACACTGGTTTTCTTGGTTGGCGGCTTCGAGCACCTTCTCATACTCCTTGGGCGAGAGGTCGTTGAAAAGGAAGTAGATGGGGTTGACCTTGGTGTCGTTGTGAATAACCTCATAGTGTAGGTGGTTGCCCTGCGACAATCCTGTGCACCCCACGCGGCCAATCATCTCGCCACGTTTCACCTTCTGTCCTTGGCTGACATGGGTGGAGGAAAGATGACCGTAAAGGGTCTTGTAGCCATAGCCGTGGTCGATAATCACGCAGATGCCATAGCCTCCCGTCTCCTCTCCTCGGCCCGATACGGCCACAGTACCGTTGGCCGTGGCATACACAGGTGTGCCCGCCTTGGCGGTGAGGTCGATGCCCGTGTGCATACGGCGGTAGTGCAGTATGGGGTGGAAACGCATACCGAAGCCCGACACCAGCTGGCATTTGTCTTTCGGTATCGGCAAGATGGCGGGCATGGCCAGCATACGTTCCTGCTTGGAGCCCGTCATCTTGTGCACCTCGTCTATCGACAGCGACTGGGCGTAGAGCCTTTGCGTCAGGGTGTCGATGCGGCGCGAGGTGCGTATGATTTCCTTGCCGCATTGGTAGGCTTTCAAATATTCGTAATCCTTGTCATTCGGTTTGCGTACATCGCGGCGGATAGGCGAAGCGCCGAAGATGGTGCGGTACACCGAACTGTCGCGGCTTTCCAAGTCGGCCAACACGGCGTCGTCGATGTCGAGGCGTTCGTTGAGCATCTTCAGCTGGTGTTCATATTGCTTTATCTCGCGTTTGAGGGCCTTCTCGTGGGGCGAGGGGAACAACCTGAACACTACCACCGAAATCACCACGCCGAACACCAACCCGAAAAGCAGAGTCGTGGAAATACGTTTCAACCTGCTGCCCAAAGTGGACGACTCCTTCTCATACGAGAGGGTTTGCGGGTTGAAGTGGTATACGTATTTCTGGCGTTTGAACATAGTGTTTGCTTATTCGAGGGTGTTCTTATAGTCTCTCATTACGTTGACAAAGGTGTGCATCGTGGCGTTGTCCTGCGAGTAGTAGTGGAGGTTGATTTCGGGAATGTGCAATTCGCCCACAACACGCACCTTGACGTGCTTCTCCTCCTCCTTGTCGAAATCCTCCAAAGCCACCTCGTGCTCGGGCACAAGCAGCCCGCTGCCGAAGGTGTCGTAGTCGGGATGCGCGCCCTTGCTGCGTCTCTTGCTCTTCTTCTTTTTGGAAGAATGGTGGGTAATCATGCCCGACACCATGTCGTAGGGCTGCTCGCGATAGATAAAGGTGAGGTCTTTCAAAGGAATGACATCGAAATCGGTCGATTTGCGGGCGCGGATGACGAAGTCGGGATAGAGGTAGTAGGTCTCGCCCGTTGTGGTGCGCATCAGGGGGGTCATCATGGGTGTCTGGAAAAAGTCGAAGATGCCCAAGTCGAAATACACCAGCTCGTGGCGCGAACCCTCACGGAGCCCCTCGTCCAGCACATGCCAGATGCGGTGGCTCGAAGCCGCGTTGGCGAAAGCCTTGGCCACCTCGCTGAAGCGGTTGTACTTCTCCTCGGGGCAAATCTGGCTGATATGCAGCTGAATCTTGCGCACATCGTGCCCCAGTTTTGCCACACGCGACTTGTACGATGTCAGCACTCCCGTCTGATACGAGTTGAGGTGATGATGATGGCGGTGCGAGCGGTCCTTGATGCCTCGGATGATGCGTTCGCCCAGCTCGGCCTCCTTGGCGTAGGGCAAGGTGTTGACGTAGCTCTCCAGGATGAGGTTCTTCATCTTGTCCTCGGCGTGGCTGAGGGCCTCCTCAGCGGCTGCCAATTCGTCGTCGAACGAAAACTCCTTGCCCAGCACCATCTTCAAGTAAGTGGGTTTGTTGGCCTTCACGACCCCCTGCACAAACTCGTGATAGGCTCGGCTCGAACTGTTGCGCACAAAGAACCCCGTGCCAGGGCCGTCGGTTTCGACAAACTGCCCCGACTTGTACGATGTGTCGTACTTGCCTCGGATGGCGAAGCCCGTGGACTTGTAGTGGTTCGACACCAGCACCCGCAGGTCGGTGGCCACTTTCATTACTTTTTTGGGTAGTATCTTCATTTTTTCTCTTCTAATCATTAAATCCGAAAACTCGAAATCCCGAAATCCCCCTCATCAATCAACCGTGGATGGCGCAGCCGTAGGCAGCCTCGATGGCCTCCATGACGGCCTCGCTCATCGTGGGGTGAGGATGAATGGCACCTGCCACCTGCTTGGCCGTGAGGCCGTTCTCGCGGGCGGTAACGATGCCGGCAATCATCTCCGTGACATTATCGCCGCACATGTGGCAGCCCAAAATCTCGTCGGAGTTCTTGTCGATAATCATCTTAATGAAACCGTCGTTGTTGCCTGCCGCCGTGGCCTTGCCGCTGGCTTTGAAGAAGAATTTGCCCACAAGGATTTCCTTGCCTGCCTCCAAAGCCTTCTTCTCGGTGAGGCCCACGCTGGCCACCTCGGGAGTGGTATAGGTGCATCCGGGGATATTGGCATAGTTCACCAGCTTGGGTTGATGACCCGCAATATGCTCCACGCAGCAGATGGCCTCGGCGCTTGCCACATGGGCCAAAGCGGGACCGTGCACCACGTCGCCAATGGCGTAATAGCCAGGCACATTGGTCTGATAATAATCGTCCACCACAATCTTGGTGCGCTCCACCTCGATGCCTGTTTCTTCCAAGCCGAGGTTCTCCAAATTGGTGATCACACCCACGGCGCTCAGCACCACGTCGCAATCCACTACCGTCTCGGTGTTCTTCTTCATATCCTTGATGGTGACATGGCACACATCGCCTTCAATGTCAACCTTTTCCACGCTTGCGCTGGCCATGACTTTCATGCCCATCTTGCGGAAACTGCGGCTGATCTGTGCTGCCGTGTCCTCATCCTCGTTGGGGAGAATCTGGGGCATGAACTCTACCAGCGTAACCTGCACGCCGATGCTCTGATAGAAGAAGGCGAACTCGCTTCCGATGGCTCCGCTTCCGCAAACCACCATGCTCTTAGGCTTGAAAGGCAGGGTCATAGCCTCGCGGTAGCCGATGATGTGCTTGCCGTCCTGAGGCATACTGGGCATCACGCGGCTGCGGGCGCCCGTGGCGATGATGTTGTGCTGGGCCTCATAATCCACCGTGTTGCCCTCGGCATCGGTAACACTCACAATATGACCAGGTTTCACCTTGGCAGTACCCATAATGACCTCCACATTGTTCTTCTTCAGCAAAAACTGCACACCCTTGCTCATGGTTTCGGCCACACCACGGCTGCGTTGCACCATGGCGGTGATGTCGGCCTCAACAGGCTGGGCGGCAACACCATAGTTGGCGCTGTGGCTGATATAGTTGAACACCTGGGCGCTCTTCAACAACGCCTTGGTGGGGATGCAGCCCCAGTTGAGGCAGATGCCGCCCAAGTTCTCACGCTCGACGACTGCTGTTTTCATACCCAGTTGTGCGGCCTTCACTGCTGCAACGTAGCCTCCGGGGCCACTTCCGATAACGATGACATCGTAGTTCATAGTTTATTGTTTTTGTATTATATATATTTATTTTCTTTTACTTTTTCGCAAATTACCAAATTGCAAAGATACGACTTTTTTTTGAAAATAGCGATTTTTTTCAAACAAAAATTATCAACAACATTACTGCCACCTCTTTCACGCTTCCTATATACGCCCATATCCTTCCGATATGCTTGCAATATGCTTCCGACATGCTTCCGATATGATTGCGATATAATTTATCGGAAGCATATCGCAAGGATATGGGAAGCATATCGGAAGCATGTCGCAAGCACTTGGGAGAATATAGGAACCAGCTACGGGGGTTCTTCTATCCCTCCTTCAACCAAGGGTCGGGGGGTATTTATTCAAGGTTTGCTCAGGGACGGATGCTCCTCTTTTTCAGGCATCAAAAAAAACAGCTCAAAAACATCGAAAATATTTTTCTATATATCAATAATTATTCGTATCTTTGCAAATTACATTAATTTGAAAACCGTATGTTGAAAAAGATTGTCATATTAGTGCTGCTCTTCCTGCCTTTACTGGTTGGGGCTCAGAGCATAAGGCTCACAAAATATGGTGCGCCCACGGCACTATATTTCGATGCCGACCGCTTTTTCAACTTCAATCTTTATGAGCGTTCGCGCTTCGAATTGGGCCTCACATGGGTCGTTCCTAACGAATCCGCCGAGGTTCAGAGGCATTATCTGGGCCAGTGGCGCTTTCAAGGCTACGGGGCCTACAGCACTTTCGACCGCGATTTCAAGTTTGGCGGATCGGTGCAGCTTCGCCTCCCTGGCAGGGGCGATGTGAGGCTCCGCCTCGAGGGTTTCAAGGACTTGGAACAGGCCGCCTCACGCCGCTTGAGCCCCTATCAGATGCTCTCCACCGACTACAATACGGGTTATGTGGCTTCGCGCTACATGGGTGTGAAGGGTGCCGCTTTCGGCCTGATTTACAATCCTATGCATTCGCTTGAACTCACCTTCAAGCTGAGGCAGACGTGGGAGGATTGCCGCTTCAACAACTTCGGCCTCCTCTACCCCACCCTCGACCCAGCCGAACAAGCTCCTGTGAACAGTTATACCGAGCTGAATGTCAGGGCCGACTGGCGCAAAAAGCTCATTCTGGACATCCGTGGGGGACGTATGTACGACCTCGCGGAGCACTACTACCTCCGGTCGCTGCTCCAATACGATGCCCCTGTGGGCGACTACGGCTTCAACCTCTTCGGGCAGATAGGGTTGGCCACCTCGGGCACCCCTTACAGCCGCATGTTCGACGTTTCGGGCACGGGTTCCACTCTCTATTTTTTCAAGAACACGTTCCTCACCATCCGCCCCAACACTTTCACGACAAATCTTTTCGCCCACCTCTGCCTCAACTACACAGCCCCGATGCCTCTGTGGGATTTGAGTTGGTCGAAACCTAAACCTTTCCTTCAAATAAACGCGCTATGGGGCACGTTGTTTGACGGTAACGATGACGGTTCGCGCCTCTATGACGGACTTCAGTTGCAGGCTCCCTACATGGGTGTGTTCGAGCCAGCCACAGGTTTCGACGGCCTTGTGCGGTGGGGTTTGCTCGACTTGGGCTTTGGTGTGGCTTACCAGATATGCCCCTTCTCGGCCCCCTATTTCAACAACGACCCGACAAGTAACATCAACGTAACTATCGTGGCAACACTTATTATTGACAAATATAACAAATAAACCGAATATGAAAAGAGTTTTTGTAACCGCAATCCTCGTTCTCGCACTCCTGCCCTTCGCCAAGGCGCAGAAGTATGAGATTTCATTCCAAATCCCTGAGCAGAAAGACTCTGTGCTCTATCTCGGGCAGCACTACCGCGACCAGTTTGTCACCCTCGACAGCACCGTGAGGGACAGCAAGGGCAGCTACACGTTCAAGGGCAGCCGCAAGTTTGAGACGGGCATTTATGCACTTTATACCAAGGGGGCGAAAAAGGGGCTAATAGATTTTGCCATAGACGGTTCGCAGAAATTCTCTTTCGTGCTCAATGCCAGCAATGAGGTTGCCGACCCCGCTCGCGACATCAAGGGATCCCCCGCCAATGTGGCCATGTTCACCTACATGAAGCGTTTCAACGAGGCCCGTGCTCAGGCTCGCGACATCGAGAAGCGTAAAAAATCGACCGATGAGAAGGAAAAAGCCGCAGCCGAGGCCGAGATGGAGGCCCTCTCCAAGACGATGATCGACTTCGAGAACAACTTTATAAAAGACAATATAAAGTATCGTTTTTTCCAACTGTTAGATATGTTCAAAGGCAGCGAGGTGCCCGAATCAATCCCCGATGATGCCAAGGCCGCCTACTCGCGTGAGCATTATTGGGACGGTGTCGATTTCAAAGACCATAGTTTGGTATACACGCCCGATTTGTTCAACAAGATGAACTATTATTTCTTCGGCGTTCTTTATCATGCCGATACCGACACCATTACCAAGTATGCCGACAAAGTGCTCCACAAAATCGAGAACGACACCCTCATGCTGCGCTATTTTATGGACTTTATCATGCCGCGTTACTATCGCTCTACCAAGAATATAGGTTGGGATGCGGCGTGGTGCTACCTCGTGCGCCAATACTATCTTACGGGCAAATGCAGCTGGGCCACACAAAGCGAAATCACCAACAAACGTCAGAGTGTGGAGTTTTTGGAGCAGTCGCTCATAGGTGCCTATGGCAAAGAGCTTTTCATGGCCGACACCAACCAGTCGCCCAATCCCGCAGATTGGATTTCCTCGCACCGATTCCCTCAAAAGTATGTCATCCTCTGGTTTTGGGATCCCGACTGCCACCATTGTCAGGAACAAACGGCCACGTTGAAGACCCTCTACGACTCGCTTTCGGCTGCGGGAAACAAGATTTTCGAGGTTTATGCCGTTGGCTATGAGGCCGATGTAAACAAATGGAAGAAATATGTGCGTGACCATCAGCTCCCCTTTGTGAATGTGGGCGGACCCAATGTCAACATCGATTATCAGGATGCCTACAACATCCACGGCGCTCCCACGATGATCATCCTCGACGAAACCCGCCACATTATTATGAACAAGGTGCTCCCAACCAACGCAATTATCCCATTCCTGGAGCGCCACGAGAAGGAAAAACACAAAAAATAAAAGTATAACAAATTAAATTACAACGACTATGAGAAAACACATTGTTGCAGGAAACTGGAAAATGAACAAGACTTTCAGCGAGGCCGACGACCTTATCAGCGGCATCATGGACAAACTGGAAGAAGTCACCCTCGACGCTAACACTCAGATGATTATCTGCCCTCCTTTCCCTTTCTTGGAAATGGCTTCGGACTATAGCGACGAGTCTTATTTCGCCGTGGGTGCCCAGAACGTCAGCGATCAGGAGAGCGGTGCTTACACGGGCGAGGTTTCTGCCTCCATGCTCGAGTCTATGGAATTGGACTACTGCATCGTAGGACACTCCGAGCGTCGCGCCTATTACCACGAAACCGACGAAATCGTTGCCCGCAAGGTCGACCAGTTGCTCAAACACAACATCCGTCCTATCGTCTGCTGTGGCGAGGTTCTCGATGAACGTGAGGCCAACAAACAGTTCGACGTGGTGAAGAAGCAGATCACCGATGGCCTTTTCCACCTCACTGCCGAGCAGTTCTCCGACATCATCATTGCCTACGAACCCGTCTGGGCTATCGGTACAGGCAAGACCGCCACTCCCGAGCAGGCTCAGGAGATGCACGCCTTCATCCGCGGCCTCATCGCTGAAAAATACGGCAAAGAGGTGGCCGACGAAACCAGCATCCTCTACGGCGGAAGCTGCAAGCCCAGCAACGCTAAGGAACTCTTCGCCAATCCCGACGTTGACGGTGGCCTCATCGGTGGCGCATCGCTCAAAGCCGAAGACTTCATCGGCATCGCAACCGCTTTTTAATGGTTGGTTCAATAGAATATAATGTCATTTGAACGTTTTATAGCACGGCGTTTTTTACCAAAGGACCGGAATTCCTATTCTGGCCCTTTGGTGACTATCGCCACATGCAGCATAGCCTTGGGAGTGCTTGTGATGGTGATGTCGGTGTGTATCCTCCGTGGTTTTCAGGGCGAGATACGGCAGAAAGTGGTCGGTTTCGGCTCCCACATTATCGTCAAGGGCTATGCTATGGGCAACACCTACGAGGAACAGCCCATTAGCAACCAACGTCCTGAGGTGCAGCGTATTCTCAACACCCCAGGGGTAAAGCATCTCCAATTCTTTGCCGACAAAGGGGGAATGATCAAGACCGAGGACCAGATCCACGGCATCATCTTCAAGGGGGTGGATAGCGGTTTCGACACCACCTTTTTTGCAGGCAATCTTGTGGAGGGCAGCCTCTTCTCTTTTCCCGAGGACAAACCTTCAAACGAGATTGTTGTTTCTCAAACTGTGGCAAACAAATTGCACCTCACAATCGGCGATAAGGTTCGCACATATTTCTGGCAGGGAACGACATATCGTGCACGAGCTTTCGAGGTGTGCGGCATCTACAACACCGACCTTGCCGATTTCGACGAGCACTACATTGTGGGCGATTTGCGACAAGTGCAGCGCCTCAACGAATGGGACAGCACCATGGTGGCAGGTTATGAGGTTTTGGTAGATGATTTCGCTCATTTGGACAACATCTCGCAGCTCATTCTCCAGCAACTCGGCTATGACCTCACCCTCACAACCATTGTCGAACAGAACCCTGCCCTGTTTTCTTGGCTCGACCTTCTCGACAGCAACATCTTCCTCATTATCACCATCATGATGCTCGTGTGTATTGTTTCTATTGTCTCTGCCCTCCTCATCATGATTTTTGAAAAGACCTCCACTATCGGCATCCTAAAAGCCTTGGGCACCGACAACAAAGGCATCCGCAACATCTTCCTCATCAAATCGGCCTCCATCATCGGCAAGGGTATCCTCCTGGGTGATATTGTTGCTTTGATTCTTTGTCTGGTGCAGAAACATTTTCACCTCATTCATCTCGATAGTGCCAGCTATTCAATGGATTACGTTCCAATAGCCCTCAACGGGTGGATATTTGTGGCCATCAGTATCGGCACTATCGCCGTATGTCTTTTGGCCCTGCTTGTCCCCACCTCCTACATCTCCCGCATCGACCCCGCCAAGAGTATCAAATTCGACTAACATGAAGAAAGCGAAATGGATAATACTTGCTGTTACGGTTCTCATGGCCGCTTTTGCGCTCTTTGAGATCAACAATATCTCAAACCAGATACGCAAATCCGAACTGGAAAAAGTGAAGCTTTGGGCCAATGCTATCAGCCAGAAGGCCCAGCTGGTCAACTATTCCGAGGAGTTTTTCTCGCAAGTGGCCCTCGACGAGCACCGTAAAATGGAGTTGTATACCAACATCCTGCGCTCTTTCGACCAAATGGATATGGGCGAGGCCGATTTCAGTCTTGACTATGTGCGCTACATTATCGACAGCAGCGAAACGGACATCATCATCACCGACCGTGACTCTGTCATCACTGTACCACAAGAACTTGCAGGACAGAAATTGCGTGGGAAGTTGCTCGAAGATTTTTCCCACAACCAGCCTTTCCACTACCGCATTTGGGGTATGCCGATGACTTTATACTATAAAGAGTCAAGAATTTATACTGATTTGCGTCATGTGCTCGACGGCTTCAGCGAGTCATTCCTATCCGAAATCACTAACAATTCGGTGTTTGTTCCCGTGCTCATCGTCGACAGTCTGCAAGGCAGGGTGTTGGGCAGCGGAAACATCAATGAGCGTGAATATGCTACCGCTGACCGACTCTCCGAAAAGTTGTGCGAGATGGAGGAGGAAAACACGCCTATTGAAATACGCCTTCCCGACAGTCAGCGAGCTTATCTTTTCTACGAGAACACTCCCCTGCTCAAATCGCTCAAATGGGTCCCGCTGCTCTATCTTTTCATCCTCTTTGTACTGCTAATCATCAGCTATTATCTTTTCCGTACCGCCCATACCATGGAACAGAACCGTATTTGGGTGGGCATGGCCAAAGAAACGGCCCATCAATTGGGCACCCCCATATCCTCCCTGATGGCGTGGTCGCAATACCTCGAAGGGAAGACTTACGACGAAAAATATGCCGCCGAAATCAACAAGGATCTCCAGCGTTTGGAGACGGTTACGCATCGTTTCTCCAAGATCGGATCAGTTCCCGAATTGAAGGAGGAGAACGTGTGCATCACCATCCAGAATGCCATAAATTATTTGCAGACACGCAGTTCACGCAAAATCAAATTTGTCACCAATTTCCCCGAGGAGGAACTCTGTGTACCCATCAACAGCTACCTCTTTGAGTGGGTGATCGAAAACATCTGCAAGAACGCCATCGATGCCATGAACGGTGTAGGCACGTTCACCGTTGTGGCCTCTGCCGACACCCATCATATCTACATCGACCTTTCCGACACGGGCAAGGGCATGTCCTCTTCTGTGCAGAAAAAGATTTTCGATTCAGGCTTTACGACCAAGCAACGTGGTTGGGGTCTCGGACTTTCGTTGGCAAAGCGCATCATCGAAGACTATCACCGAGGCCGTATCTTTGTAAAATACTCCGTCGAAGGCGAAGGCACCGTCTTCCGCATCATATTGAACAGATGATTATTGGCATCTAAAACAGACGCTTTTCCAACCCTGTCCTTTCACTCAGCCTGTCTCTTCACTAAAGCAATCGTTTCAGTGCGGCTACGAAATTATTGATATCCTCTTCCGTGGTGTCGAACGAGCACATCCAGCGCACCTCATCGTTAGCCTCATCCCAATCATAGAAGAAATAGTCGTCCAACAACTTGGTCCACACTTCGTGTGGCAGCTGTGCGAAAACGCTGTTCACCTGCACGGGGTACATTACCTTCACTTCTGGAATATCCTGCAACGACTCGTACAGCAGTTGAGCCATACGGTTGCTGTGCTCGGCGTTGCGACGCCACAAATCGGTAGTGAGGTAGGTCTCAAATTGCACGGCTATGAAACGCATCTTGCTACACAACTGCGACATCTGCTTGCGTCGGTATTTCATGTCCACATCCAGTGCGGGATTGAGCAGCACACAACTTTCCCCCATCAGCAGCCCGTTCTTGGTACCGCCAAACGAGAGGCAGTCCACGCCGCAATCTGTGGTCATCTCCTTGAAGGTACATCCCAATGCCACAGCCGCATTGGCCAGTCGTGCCCCGTCCATGTGTAGGTACATATTATATGAATGTGCCAAATCGGCCAGGGCGCGAATCTCATTGAGGGTGTACAGGGTACCCAACTCTGTGGACTGGGCTATGCTGATGGCTCTGGGTTGCGAGTGGTGCTCGAAGCCGAAGCCGTGCAGCTGTGTCTTCACAAGTTCGGGTGTCAGCTTACCGTCAGGGGTAAGCACGGTGAGCAGTTTGCAGCCAACAATGCGTTGAGGTGCACCACATTCATCCACGTTGATATGGGCCGTCTCGGCGCACACTACCGCGTGGTGCGAACGACACATAGCGTCAATATTGAGCACATTGGCCCCCGTGCCGTTGAAAACAAAATACACACGAGCCTGTTCGCCGAAAGTCTGACGGAAAACTTCTTCCGTCCGTTGGCAATATTCGTCATCGCCATAGGCCAATGCGTGTTCCACATTGGCCTTTGTTATTGCCTCCAAAATCTCGGGACTGATGCCCGAATGATTATCGCTTCCAAAACCGCGTTTCATAAAGATCTACTTTTTGTGAAATGTGAGATGTGATTTGTGATTAGTGACTTGTGATTAGTGGCTTGTGATTAGGTGGCTTGTGATTAGGTGGCTCCCGCCCAATTCTCAATTCTCAATTCTCAATTTTCAATTCTCACACCCACTATTTATCCATCGTAAACAGAAATTCCTCATTGGTGTGGGTATTGCGCATATTCTTCTGCAAGAACTCCATGGCCTCAATGGGGGTCATATCGGTCAGTTGATTGCGCAAGACCAGGATTCTGTTCAGCACATTCTGCGGCAGCAGCAGTTCGTCGCGGCGGGTGCTCGAAGCCACCAGGTCGACGGCAGGATATAGACGTTTGTTAGCCATCTTGCGGTCGAGTTGCAGCTCCATGTTGCCCGTGCCCTTAAACTCTTCAAAGATAACATCGTCCATCTTGCTGCCCGTCTCGGTGAGGGCTGTGGCTATGATGGTCAGAGAACCGCCGTTCTCAATGTTGCGTGCCGCGCCGAAGAAACGCTTGGGTTTCTGCAATGCGTTGGCCTCCACACCGCCGGAGAGCACCTTGCCCGAAGCGGGCTGTACTGTGTTGTAGGCTCGTGCCAGACGTGTTATGGAGTCGAGCACTATCACCACGTCGTGACCACATTCGGTCATACGTTTGGCCTTTTCAAGCACAATGTTGGCAATGCGCACATGTCGGTCGGCGGGCTCGTCAAAGGTCGACGCTATCACCTCGGCGTTCACGCTTCGCTGCATGTCGGTCACCTCTTCGGGACGCTCGTCTATCAGCAGCACCATCAGATACACTTCGGGATGGTTGTAGGATATGGCGTTGGCCACCTCCTTCAGCAGCGTGGTTTTACCCGTTTTGGGCTGAGCCACGATAAGGCCTCGCTGGCCTTTTCCGATGGGGGTGAACATATCGATGATTCGGGTGGAGATTGTCTGCCCCGGATGGCCTGTCAGTTTGAATTTCTCATCGGGGAACAGAGGTGTGAGCGACTCAAACGGCACCCTGTCGCGGATACGGTTGGGCGAGAGACCGTTGATGTCTATCAGCTTCGTCATAACGAAATACTTGTCGTTTTCCCTTGGCGGGCGAACCATGCCGCGCACAGTGTCGCCAGTCTTCAGGCCGAACATGCGCACCATCTGTTGCGAAATATAAATGTCGTCGGGCGAAGCCAGGTAGTTGTAGTCCGATGAACGGAGGAAACCAAAGCCATCGGGTGCAAGTTCCAGCACTCCCTCGGCCTCGATGACGCCCTCATTGTCGAACGGATAGATCTTAACAGGTTTGGCCTCCTGTTGTGCCCCTTCTCGGTTCTCACCGTAATAGTTGTGGCGGTCTTTCCACTTGAACTTGCGTTCCACCCGCTCCTCTTTGTTCTCGTTTGCGGCTTCAGCAGGGGTCTCGGTGCTGTCGGTGTTGACGGTCTGCTCTTCGGCAACAGACTTCGGGGTGTCGGCATCTTCGTTGTCGTTTTTTTGCTTAAAAAATTTCTCAAACGGACGCACCATAATCTCGTCCGACATGGGAGCGACCTCTGCTGCTGTTGGTGCTGTCGGCTCGGGAGCGGCTTCAGCCTCTGTTGGTTGCTTCTCCTCAGTGGCTTTACTGTGGGTCGCCTTAGGCTGCTCGTCGGCGTTCTTCTTGGGGCGGCCACGCTTGCGCTTTACGGGAGCGTTGTCGGGCTTGTTCTCGATTTTATTCACGTCAGCCTCGTCGGGCTTTGCCTCGGTTTTGACTTCGGTGTCTGTCGGAGTAACCTCCACGGCCTTCGCCTCAGCCTTGTTGCGACGTATCAGGCGGCCCGACGGGCTCACTATCTCGGGCACTTCAGGCACCTCGGGCGTCGACACCACACTATTTATATCAAAATCGTTCAAATCAACAGGCGACAACAGATTCTTGTTAGTCACCGTCACTCGTTTGCCCTGCCCTTTGGCAGACTTGGCGCCGTCTTTGCGGCCAGGGTTGGGACTATTCGATTCAGCCACCAGCACAGGTTTCAGTCGGGCACGTTTCTTGCGTCCGCCTGCTTCGGTGTCGTTCTTCTTGGCGGCCTGTTTGGCCTCCTGCTCCTTTGTGATAGCTGCGGGATTTTCCGATTGTACAGTTAGTATTTTGTAGATAAGGTCCTGGGCCTCCATCCTCGTCGCGCGGGCTATACCCAGTTCTTTGGCAATATTCATCAGTTCGATGTGTGCCTTAGCTTCTAATTCTGCTTTGCTATACATATCTTAATAAATGATAATTCTGTTAAAAAATAGCCTCAAAAACGTTTCCTTTCGGCATCGCGCAATATAAATTTTTCTATAAAATAAAACAATTTGAAATAAAAATGATAATGAAACTTTTTTTGAGAAACCATTGAGAATAAGCATCTCACAAGTCTGAAACACACCTATTCTCTCTATGTTTGATGAAGCAAAATTAAAAAAAAAATTCGATATTGGCAAAAAAAATTTTATTAAACGGACAAAAATGTGTAATTTTGCACAAAAATTAAAACACGCTTTAGTGACTAAAAATAACAATTAAAACAATAACACAATGAACATTCCCCAGAATTTAAAGTACACCCAGGACGACGAATGGGTAAGAATTGAAGGCGAATTTGCATACGTTGGCATCACCGACTATGCTCAGCACGAACTTGGCGACATCGTTTTTGTCGACGTCACCTGTGAAGGCGAAACCGTCGAAGCTGGCGAGGCTTTCGGCAGTGTCGAAGCTGTCAAGACCGTTGCCGACCTCCTTATGCCCATCACTGGCGAAGTGGTCGAATTCAACGCTGCTCTCGAAGACGCTTCCGCCATCAACAATGACCCCTACGGCGAAGGCTGGATTCTGAAAGTAAAGCCCGCCAACATGGCCGACATCGACGCCCTTATGGACGCCGCTGCCTACACCGCCAAAATCGGTGCATAAAAAAAGAAACAACAATTTTTTCATTGAGTGGGGCTGTCCGCAAGGACAGCCTTTTTTATTTCACCACTTCAGCAACTGAAAAATTGGGGACAGGCTGAGTTGATAGTTTTGTCACATCATTTTTTCAAACGTCAATTATTAGAATTGCGACAATTCTTCTCATAACCGAATATATTATTGATAATTAAGTTATTATTGAGAAAAATCTATTTCTTGTTTTGTTTTTATGTGCTTCGCAAAACAAATAATATCTGTATTTTTTATCTTATTGAATACAAAACCTTTATAAAATTATTTTCGAAAATTTGCGTCTAATTCACGAAAATTCGCGTTACGCTATAGACATAATATAATATTGCATCCGTACTAAATGTCAATTATTTGTTTTGAAAAAAATAACCACAAAAGTTTATTTGTCAGAAAAAATTTGTATTTTTGCAGCGTCAAATGAAGAGGAAACCCATTTGACAAAGGAAGCGCTATGTCGCTTTATTCCTAAATGGTGAAACTGGACATTTCGCAAGTATAGTAGGAATAAAGTCGCACGAGTCGCTCGCTTGGTGAGTATTCGTACATCGCTTACGATACCTCCAAAGCGGAGCATTTCGTAAGACCTTATTTTACTATACAGGGAGTCCAGCCCTACCATTTGAAATGAAGTCGAGATATGAACGGCTCCGCTTTCTTTTGGTATTTACAACCGCACATTTTGGGTCGTTGCAGTGCAGACAACAGTTGCTCCCGACACGTATCAGGGACATGAAAATGAAAAAAATGCTATTGTTTGTGACGGCTCTTTGTCTGAGTTCGCTCTCGTTCGCCCAAGTATTGGTTGCCACCTTGCAGCACGGCGACAGCATCCGCGTGTTCTACCACGCCAATGCTTTTGTGGATGCCTACAATGCCGCCACTACAGGCGATGTCATCTCGCTCTCGGCGGGTTCTTTCACACCTTGTACCATCAACAAAGACAGTCTGACCATCCGCGGTGTTGGCTCCAATGGAAGCCACCCGACGGTGTTTGCTTTGAACTTTACTTTGGGGAATTATGATAATAATTGTCATCACATTACAATGGAAGGTATTTATTGTGGAGGCACTGTCTCGATTTCCGGTTCTATGACAGTCTATTTTCAAGACGTTTATTTCGGAGCGTTGTCGGATTATAGTAATCGTACACTTACCGGCCAACTTGTCAATTGCCGTATTGGTACTTATCACTCATATAGTTCTTGGGCTCCGACACTGATTAATTGCATCGTTGGTGATGTGAATAACGATTCACAATCCTCTTTTGTCAACTGCGTGGTGTTGGACAATCAATTTGGTACTTACTATGATAATGTTAGTCTGATTAGCAGCATTATAGTGTATACAGGCAGTCAAAATTTGGCGAGTTCCTCCTCTTGTCAATTACCCGCCACAGCGTATGCTGAAAACTGCATCTGTGTGAAAACAAACAGTTCTGTAACGGGTAACCTTTTTGCAAGATGTGTAAACAATAATTCCACAATGGCTACCCCTGCCGTTTTCAGCAATTTCAATCTGGATGCCATGAATCCCGAGAGATACGTCCTCACCGACAGTGCTCAGGCAGCATATCCGGGTTCGGACAGTACCCAGATTGGCTTGTATGGCGGCTATATGCCATATTCCACCTCTTCCA
The DNA here is from genome assembly GCA_045640925.1 of Bacteroidales bacterium. GTDB lineage: Bacteria > Bacteroidota > Bacteroidia > Bacteroidales > P3 > Colimorpha. The sequence continues at coordinate 6,054 of JAZUFY010000155.1, read as the reverse complement.
CCTATCCTGTGATTTCCCGCCTCAATGTGGCACACCAAACCACTGCCGACGGTCAGCTGAGTGTGGACATCCAGGTGGGCTATCGTCAAGAATCGGAGGATAACGAATAGACTCTTCACCATGCGAAAGTTTATCTCTCTATTGCTCCTTATGGGGGCGTTCGGCTATGGCTTGGCGCAACCGCTTGCGATAGACACCGCGTGGTTTCGTCATGTCCCTTCGGCACACCATCTGACCTATTGGTTTGACAACAATAGTGCCTCGGCACAAGAGTTGCCGCTCTCGCCAACCTCGCTTCAGATGGATGTATCCTTCCTGCCATTGGGTGTGCACACTATCCATTTTTATGCTGTGGATAGTGCGGGAGTTGTCTATCCTACCTCGTCGGCCATGTTTTTCTGTCCTCCCACTATAGGGACAAATTCAACAGCGGCACAACAGGAGGTGTACTGGTTCGATCAAGATTTTGACAACCGACACGTCTCATCGCTTCATTCAGGTCCCCAACTGATAGATGTCTCCGCCTTGGCCATGGGGGTACACACCCTCCACAGCTATGTGGTAGGTATCGACAATACAGTTTACCCCACCTCGTCGGCCATGTTCTTCTGTCCTCCCACTATAGGGGCGGATTCGGCATCGGCACAACAAGTGGTGTATTGGTTCGACCAAGATTTTGACAACCGACACGTCTCATTGCTTCATTCAGGTCCCCAACTGATAGATGTCTCCGCCTTGGCCATGGGGGTACACACCCTCCACAGCTATGTGGTAGGTATCGACAATACTGTTTATCCCACCTCGTCGGCCATGTTCTTCTGTCCTCCCTCAGTAGAGTCGGATTCGACAGCAGCACAACAAGTGGTATACTGGTTCGACCAAGATTTTGACGGACGACACTTTGCCTCGCTCCAGTCAGGCCCTCAACTGTTGGATGTTTCCGATTTGGATATAGGTGTCCATACCATTCACAGCTATGTGGTAGGTGCTGACAATAAGGCTTATCCTACCACATCGGTCATGTTCTTCCGCCTACCTTATATAGATTCTGATTCGGCAGAGGCACAGGAAGTGGTGTACTGGTTCGACCAAGATTATGCCAACCGCCACATCGCTCCGCTTCAGGCAGGTACGCAGATGTTGGATGTCACCATGTTATCTGTAGGGGTGCATACTCTTCACAGCTATGTGGTAGGTACCGACAACACGGTTTACCCCACCTCTTCGGCCATGTTCTTCCGTCCTCCTGCTATAGGGGCAGATTCGACGGCAGCACAGGAGTTGGTGTATTGGTTTGACCAAGATTATAACAATCGCCATATCGCCCCGCTTCAGGCGGGTGTGCAAATGTTGGATGTTTCTTCTTTACCTATGGGTGTCCACACCATCCACAGTTATGTGGTAGGTACTGACAACACGGTGTACCCTACCTCATCTGCCATGTTCTTCCGTCCTCCTGCTATAGGGACAGATTCAACAGCGGCACAGGAGTTGGTGTATTGGTTCGACCAGGATTATGCGGGAAGGCAACGGACGACTTTGTTGTCGATGTCGCAAACATTGGATGTGTCCAACCTTTCCACAGGCGTCCATACCCTCCATTGCTATGTGATGGGGGTGGATGGGGTGTCGTATCCTACCACCTCGTCTATGTTTTTCCGTACTCCAGGATCGGGTTCAGAAAGTGTGGATGGCATCACGCAATACTACTACTGGTTTAACAACGATATCACTAACGCCACAAGGGTGCATGTGAACCCCGTCACCAATCCGATGCAGTGGTACGGCTTGATACCGATAGATTCCATACCGTTCAGAAGTAGTTATTTCCACTTCGAGATAGACACTGCCCAACAGCCTCATGCCTACGCCAAGAACACCTTCCACACCCTGTTTATGGACGACCTCGGAAAATTCGTTATGGGCGACGTGGCACCCTTTATTGACTACCGCATCAGTCAGCCAGTGGTGAGCGACACCATTGAACGTGGAGCCACAAAGACTATAACAGTGCCGACGAACAATAATATTCATTGGTTCAAGCTGGGAGTTGGTGTTGGCGACAGCCTCTCGTTCACTACCAACAAGCGATGCACTATACAGCTGTATGCTCCGAACGGTGAAATGGTTTTCCGTTCTTCTGGTGATAGTGTGTTGTCTTGGGTTGGTTGTCACGCATGGGAAGATGGTGTCTATTACTTGGCAGTTCATGATGCAGAAGGAACTGGCAATATGACCGTTTCATATCAATGGGTGTATCGATATGCCGTACTTGCATGGGATGTGCACCGAGTCGGAAACGGTGGTATCAGTACCATTACCTTTGAAGGAAATGGATTTAATAGCATTGCAAGCATAGCTCTAATTAGCCCCACTTTAGACACTGTGAAAGCCCTGGCAATACACAGAGAAAGGATATCAAAAGGTGTTGCTACGTTTGATTTCACAGACAAGTCAGAGGGTCAATACAATGCGCAATTCTTATTTGGTGACCAAGTTATCACTATAAACAATCTGTTGAATGTTGAAACTGCAAATGACATCGAACTCAATGTGACTGTGCAGTATCCTATCAGCTTTCTGTCAGGAACTTCTGCGATTTATTCAGTTGCAATAACGAATCTTGGAAATTCTACAGCATACGATGTTCCTGTCGAAGTTGAGATACACAATACAGGCAGATTGGACAATATTTCATATATCAAGGTTTCAGAGCCTAATGGAAAAGTATGGGGAGACGTGGATATTCGTAGCATGATACCAGACACCACTTCAGAAGAGGTGATTAGTTTTATAAATGAGCACACGCCTCAATCCGAATATAATGGTTTAGGGCAATTTATTGTGCTTTATGATTCTGTGGAGCATATAGACAGAGGGTATTCCCGCCAACTATTAACAATCCCGCCATTGAGCCAATATGAGTTTGAAGTTGAAATAAAGTGTTTATCGCCTGTTTCATGTATTGTAAGCATTCCGTCAGAATGGATTACATTGAATACACGCGAACCAGATTCGTCATCTCCAGCACCACAAAGGCTTCTAAATATGGTTTCCTCTGAGCCAAATGCTCAGAATACCAATGGGGTTAACAATTCCTTCTGCTGCCATAAAGAAGGCTGGGAGTGTACCGCAGAAATTGCTACTACGGCATTGGGCTTATTCCCTGTTGCCGCATGCATTCCCGAATTGGCAAATTTCTACTTTTTTTATACTACCGAGATGGCTTGCTCGACAAATGGTTCTTTGGGTGACAAATTCATGAATTTTCAGGAACAGCAAATTAATAATCCAACTATAAGAAAGTCTGTTGTGGATAAAGGTGTTTCATCTCTTGTAAATTGTGCTGTCGGACGTATTCTGTCAAGAGCAAAAACATTGATAAGTGAAAGAAATGTTTTAAGTAGGAACCGAAGTAGGTTTACAAATACTGTTCATCATTTAGAAGACGAAATTAGAGATGCTGAAAAACACATTAATAATTTGAACGCAGATGCAAGTGCTGCTTTTGAAGCAGGGAACTATACTGAATACTATAGATTGAATAGAGAGATTGCTTCAGCAAATGCAGAGTTGTTGGATTTAAGAAATCTACATAGTCAACAGTATAATCTTCTACAGCAGACAATTGCAGATGAAGCTCTGAAAGTAGCTCAATTGGGAGAACAAGGCGAAGCTTGGTATAAAATATGTTCCTGGCTAAAGACTGCTAGGGATATTGGGGATGCTGCCCTAGGCATCTCGCCTTGCATCAGGTCTTGGCATACCGTTAGCCCTTCATGTCAAGATAATACAAAAACTGCTGGCGGTCAATCTCAGCCTTACGTTCCTGTTGACCCCAATGAGATAGTCGGTTATATAGCAGAGTCGGGCAGCACATATATACCCGATAGTGTGCAGACGGTTGACTATTTTATCGAGTGCGAAAACGACCCTGTCATGGCACAGGCAGCAGCCCACAAGGTGATTATTGTTGACACGCTATCATCTCAACTATTTGACCTCTCTACTTTCCGTCCTTCACAGGTGACGATTGGCAACAATTCCATCTTTTTAGATGGTGTCCAAAATGGAGTTTACACGATGGACTTGCGCCCGAATATCAATGCCCTCGCGCAGGTCTCAATCAATTACACTCCGACAACAGGTGTCGCTATATGGACTATTGAAGCCCTCAATCCGATTACATTGACACCCACTTTGGATGTGAACGAAGGTGTACTTCCGCCCAATACGGACGGATCGGGCATAGCACGAGTGTATTATTCCATCGGCCTGCTAAATACTCTTGGTGACGGTGACCCTGTAAGCAATCGGGCATATATCACTTTCGATTTCGAGGATGCTATTGCTACCCCTGTGTGGACAAACATCATTGATGCCATTTCTCCAACGTCCCGTATTGCTTACGGCAATATAGAGGGCGACACTTTGTCATTGAGCTTCCAAGCCACAGATAACCGTTCGGGAGTGTGGAGATATGATGTCTTTGGACGGAGCGACTCGCTTGACTCTTGGCATCTTGTCAATACTGGCAAAACCAGTGTACAAAGACTTGCCGTCGATTCCTTGCTGACTGACTTCTACGTCGTGGCTATAGATTCGGCGGGCAACCGTGAGAACAAAACTCCGCAGGTGGAATACAATACCGCCCGTGGTGTTGTAGGTCCCTCGGTTACCACCTATCAGATTCAATTTGTCAACTTTGACAATACGGTGCTGTGTTCCTACCGCTTGCCGATGGGTGCCACTCCCGCATACCTTGGCAACACTCCTTCGCGCAATGCTGATGCCCACTATTCCTATCGGTTCAGGGGTTGGACACCTGCCATTGCCCCCGTCGCAGGAAATGCTGTCTATCACGCTGTGTACGACTCGATCCCCAATAGCTACCGTATCTGCTTCTTTGATTACGACAGCACGTTGCTGCAATCCGACAGCCTTCCCTACGGAGCCATGCCGTCATACTACAGCTCAATACCGTCAAGGCCCGAGGTTGACTCGTTTGTTTATGCCTTTGTGGGTTGGACACCCGAATTGATGCCTGTGTCGGGCAATGCTGATTACAGGCCAGTGTTCGACTCCATGCTGTATTACCAACTGCCAAGATACCTCGTCACTTTCCGCAATTGGAATGATTCGGTATTGCAGAGCGACAGTGTGACATTTGGCACGATGCCCCACTATTGGGGTATGGAGCCGACTCGAGAGGGGAACGCCTACTGCGACTATCGTTTCAGAGGTTGGACACCAAGGTTGGCACCCGTGACTGAAAGCGTTGTCTATACGGCTGAGTTTGATACCTTGGTACATTCATATCCTGTTACCTTTGTCAATTTCAATGGGGCGGTGCTGCAACAGGACACGCTGCCATACGGCAGTATGCCTGTCTATCGTGGCAATACCCCTGCACGTCGTACCACCATCCAATATACCTATACATTTGTTGGATGGAGCCCGAATATTGACACAGTGCGCGGTGCGGCTGTCTATACCGCAGTATTCGACTCGGTGTTTAGCTGTATCTCGCAATACCACTATGACAACATCTCAACCTGCGATTCTGTTTTGTGGAGAGGAAACGTATATGCAACTTCTGGCACTTATTCAGAACGTGTGGAGGGTGTGGCATACGGTTGCGACAGCGTTTATGTGCTCAATCTCACAATTAAAAACAAATCTTACGTGACAGATGAGCAAATCGCTTGCGACTCCTACACCTGGCATGGTACCACATACACGGCTTCTACCAACACACCAACCTACACAGGACAGAATGTGGATGGTTGTGACTCTGTGGTTACGCTGCACCTGACTGTCAACCACAGCAATATAGGTACAGATGAGCAAACCGCTTGCGACACCTATACCTGGCACGGCACCACCTACACTGCCTCCACCAACACGCCAACCTTTACTGAGCAGAATGTGGAGGGTTGTGACTCTGTGGTTACGCTGCACCTGACTATCAACCACAGCAACAGTGCTATAGAGACAGTGACTGCATGCAATAGCTATGTGTGGCATGGTACCGATTACTCTACCAGCACCACT
>JAZUFY010000154.1:0-4804 GCA_045640925.1 Bacteroidales bacterium | reverse complement strand
CTTTTCTGCGATTTCGGGCGTTTTCCGGCATCTTGCTGTTTATCACTCGGTCACGTAGCCCGCTACGCTTCCTCGTTCTGCACAGCAATCTGCTCGAAAACCACTCCGAAATCCCAAGAAATCAATTTATAGAACCCACCTTTAGATTGCAAGAAAATAAAAAAATTCAATACTAAATTATAAACGATACACACACTATGAAAAAAATTGCTTTGATCCTTGTGACCTTTGTCATGGCACAGACGGCTATGGCACAACAGTTTTCACTTCCCATCATGCCGCAGAAGATGTGGCCCTCAGATTATGCCAAATATGAGAAGGATGTGCTGAATTGCTGCGAGTGGCTCCTGAATGCCTCGCCCGAGTTCAACCAACCCAAGCACGATGAGTGCACTTCGTTTATGGTGAGATGGCTCACGGGTACCCCTGAAGTGAGTGTGATGATTGATGCCCGACTTGTTGATGTGGGAAAAGAGGCCCTGCTGACCTCCTTTATGGCCGCCTGGACACGCCACGCTTTGAACAACAAGGACGACGACAGGTTGCTGTGCGCCACGGTGGCAGTGGAAGAGACGCTGGCTTTCTATGTGACCCACAAAAAGGCCATAGGCAAGTCGAAACTGATGGAGAAACTGCTCAAAGAACAGGCCAATGGCAATCTGGCTCTTTATGTGAACCAAGTAATTAACGGATAAAATTAGTATGAAGAAATTTTTGTTGATACTTTCCGTCGCGGCCCTCTTTGCCGCTTGCGGCACCAAAGACAAGGAAACGGAGCCGACGTTTGATTTTGCCAACACCTGTTGGACCGACGGCTATGAGTTCTTTGTGGGCAGCACCGATACCATCACGCATTGCGACAGCCTCTTCCTCTTCCAGGGCGGCAGCCTTCACGAGGGGGGATCGGGGTTCGCGTTGCGCTGTGTGGGCGTGGATACGTTTGTTTTGGAAACCCTCTCGGAGATGCAGGCAGTGTCGGTAGGTTTGGTTGGGGACACCGTGGTACGCAAAGAAATCGAAGGACAGATGATGCTGATTTGCTATCGCCCCGATGAGCCTGAGTCGGATACTTTGCGTATGTTTGACCCTGGCGACAAGAGCCCTTACGATGCCTTCGCAGCCCTTCTGCACCAGAGCCGCATAGACGAACTGCAGGGCACTTTTGTGGATCAGAAGACCCAGATGAGTTACCAGTTTACCGATACGTTGCTTATCCGTACTGCCGTGAACGGCGCTCCCGATACACAGCCGTATGCGATACATTATGAGTTTGATATGCCCAGCAAGACTTTGATTGTCTCGGGCAAGGAGCCGATATGGTACGAGCTGACCCCTGCGGGAATGGACTTGTATAAAGTGAAGTATTGGCCCGAAGAAGACGGCTATAGCCGTGAAGGTTTGTTTGCAACATTGATTAAAAAGTAATATTATGAAAAAGTATTTGAAAATTATGGCTTTGGCTGCTGTTGTGATGAGTCTTGCTATGGTATCGTGCGAGAAGGACGAGGAGCCTATACCTGAACCTCCTGTGGTACCAGAAAATCCGGAAGACACTGACCCTCGGGCCCCCTATTTGGGCACTTACGACATGTTGGTGGTATACGATAGTATTGGGGTAGATGGGAGTTGGATGACCAATGAGTTTGCTTATTCGATGGGTCAGGGATATGACCCCGATACAGGATTTATGGTCATCACTACTGCTGCCGATACCAATACTATCAATATCAATGGAACTGTGGTGTATGCCGATGGTGTTGATTCCATGTTTGTGCCGTATTATGTTACCCATTGGAGCCGCTGGCGGCATGGAGTTCAAGGTGTTGATTCCATGTTTGTGCCGTATTATGTTACCACGGCTACTTTCGACGAGCAGGGCCGCATGGTTCCCAAACCCAGCGAGTTCACATACGAGGATGCAGGAATTAATTCAAAAATGACCTACGGCCCCATAACATTAGGCGACACCCTGTCTTTCAAAAACCAGGAAGTCTATTATATGGGATCCATGCAGATCAGCTACATCAAGACAATCTATTGCGTGAAACGCAAATAGTTTACAGCCGATCTAACACATTGTGGTAGCCAATCTCGCGGAGGTATTCGTGAGCGCCTTCGGTGCGGAGCAGATCAGAGGGTTGGTGGGCATCGGTACTCACTATAACGGGAATACCTTTGCCGTCCATATATTTGAGCAGGCTTCGTGAAGGATAGTAGTCGTTGTGGCGGCCTTTGTATATGCCACGGGTGTTGACCTCGGCAATGCAGCCCGTCTCGCGGATGAGTTCGATGGTTTCGTACACAAGGTCGAGATACCATTTGTCGTCTTCCAGAAAATAGCGGTCACGGTTGTGCATCACAATCTTGTTGAAGTGTGCCACAATGGGAGGCTTCTGACTTTCAATCATCGCATTGCTTTGATGAAAGAATGCCGTGACCCCTTTGCGGATGTCGCCGTGAAAGACGCGCTGAAGTCCCTCGTCGTAGGTTTCCTGCTTCGGCCCGTCGATAAACCAGATATGTTCTGCCGCGTTCACAGGGTCGGATCGTAGCAACTCGGTCTCTTCTGGGTTGGTCACAAGGTGTATGCCCCCAATGAAATAGTCCAAGCCTCCTTTCTCGATCAGCGGGCGAAAGTTGTCACATACGCCAGGCACATAATCTATCTCCAAACCGAGCCGCAGGTCTATCCTTCCGCGATACTCCTCTTTCAACTCCCGAACCTCGTTGCAGTAGGTAAGATAGTCCTCGTCGTGAATAGAGAAACTGTTGCTGAAGGGTAGGGGGGCGTGCCCCGAGAATCCCAAGGCGCCGAAGCGGTTGGCAAGGGCCAGTTCGACATATTCGTGCAACTCGCCCTTGCCATCGCAGTAATGTGAGTGTGTATGATAGTTAGAAAGCATATACGGCAGAGAGTATTAAACGTGCATTGTCGGCTTTGCCGGAGTTGGTGTAGTTGGCCAAAGTGTATTCGAGTTCGGCCCAAAGGCTGAGACCTTTGCCGGTATCGTAACCCACATGGGGCTGCACACGGAAGAGGCTCTCGATGTCCTGACCACGCCCAAAAACTTTGTAGTAGTGAGCAGCATGGTCGGAAGATTGGGCAATAAGGTCGAGGTCGTTGTTGAAACCGTAGCCGATGAAGATACCAGGACGCCAATGTCCTTTGATGCGGCTGATGTCGGCCCAAACGGTGGTGAAGTGCCAAGGCGTGTAGTCGTAGTTGTACTTTCCGTTGGCTATTTCCAAATGCTCGATGTAGCCGCCCATAGTGCAGCCTTCGTAAAGGTTGTTGTTGAGCAGTGCTTGCGCACGAATGCTCCACCCGCAAGGGCAGTCGTAGCGTCCGAACACGCTGAACGAATGGCTGGCGAAGTTCTCGGTGGCGAGCACGGTGTTCCCTGCCACATTACGAGTGGTGTCGCGCGGATGCAGCACACAGAGGTTGTATGCTACACCTACCAAGGGGCCTCCTTCGGCCAAACCATTGTAGCGGAATTGAACATTGAGTTCGGGCACATTGCTGTGTTTCAAATAGTCGGTGCTGCTGCCTGCCCAGCCTTGGCTCTTGTTGTCGAGCTGGAAGGCCGCGGTACCCATCATCTCCCAGTTGTCCAAATGGTGCGTGTAGCGGGCCTGGACATAGCGGGCGTAGGGGTGGAACGGCGCGCCCATGTTCAGCGGTTGGGTGTTGGGCATGATTTCGTGGATGACCATGGGGTACCAGTACTGTCCTGCCAACACCTCAGAGTGGGTCCACCGCATGTTGATATAGGCGTGGCGTAGACGGAAACAGTTGATAGTCGTTTCATTAGAGCCTGTAAAATCGCCCTCGATAAATCCTTTGGTCTTAGCGCCCCAAATGTCGGGTCCCGAGACCGTGAGGTTGAGCCGTGCTGTGATGGCCAGCATGTTGAGCGAGGAAATGCCGTTGAGGTCGTCGCCGTTGATGTCTTTCACCACGGGCTTGGGGTAGAAGAACATCATCCCTTCGCGCCCGCTGACCACCTGTCGGCTGTCCCACCATGCCACGGGGTTCACCATCCCGTGCCATTGCAGTTTCCACTCGTCGTTTTGTGCCAAGGCCGTAGTGGCGAAGGTGGTGATAAAGGCTGAGAGTATAAATATCTTGTTGAATTTCATTGCTGATTAGTGTTTATTTGTTGCTTGCCAATGCGAGGATGAGGCCGAGAGCCACACCGAGCAGGGCGGCAAAGAGCACCTGGAATGTTGAGGGCAGGATGAAGGTGATGGTGTGGGCGGGAAACCAGAAGAGGGGGATGGTCTTTTTGAAAACCACGTTCCACTGCACGTCCCAGTTGACTTTTGTGCCCATAATCTCGCGCATCTTCATCGGGCGCAGCAAGCCGCACACTGTGCCGCCGTTGCTGAGGATGTGGATGTCGGTGCATTTGTGGAATGTCATCATCACAGGTGCGAAAATGGTGTTCATCAGCACACTGACGGCGAAAGCCACGCCCACTTTGCCCCATGTCAGTTCGGGCGAAGCGAATACTGCGGGAGCGTTCTCCCAACCCAGCACGCTCAGGAATGCGGGCACACCGCTCTTGAAAATCATCATAGCCATGGTGATGCACATGCCCAGAAAGCCCCACACCATCATGCGAGGCACAATGCCGAACCCTTTTTCGTTGTATACCCCTTTGCGGATGCGCAGGGCGAGCATCTCGCCAAAGGTGGCGAGGATGGCAAATTTGAAGAACGCCATGATGAACGGATGGTTGGCGGTAGAGGCTTTGAACCACTCAAAGAAACCTGTTGCCGGAATGAAGAACGGGGCCAG
>JAZUFY010000153.1:0-4545 GCA_045640925.1 Bacteroidales bacterium | reverse complement strand
AGTCGCTTGAGAAGCGAAAATATTACACCCCTTGATAAAAAAAGCAGCATCGTTAGCCACGAAGCTGCCTTTAATTCGTTTATTGTTAAGGTGTTCTCACTCGCCGATAATCTTAATCAAATCGCTCAATTTCGGGGTGAGAATGATTTCGGTGCGGCGGTTGGCGGCCTTGTTGGCTGCCGAGGTGTTCTCCACCTTGGGGGCGTATTCGCCGTGGCCCGAGGCCTCGATACGTGCGGGGTCGATGTTGGGGCCCTGTTTGAGGAGCAGTTTGACAATCGAGGTGGCTCGCATCACGCTGAGGTCCCAGTTGTCCTTCACCGCCGAGCTGCCGTGATAGGCATCGTTGTCGGTGTGGCCCTCAACCATGATGTTGAGGTCGGTGTTTTCTTCCAAAACCTTTGCGAGCATTTTGATGGCTTCGACGCCTTTGGCCGAGACGGTCCAACTGCCCGAGGCAAAAAGCAGTTTGTCCTCCATCGAAACATATACTTTGCCTTCTTTGGTTTCCACATTGAGACCCATGTCGGAGAAGCCTACCAGAGCTTTGGAGACGGCCCCACGCACATTTTCCAGTTCGCGCTCTTTGGCCTCAAGTGCCTGGCGGGTGGCTGCCTCTTGCTGCTCCAGCTGACGTTGGCGTTCTTCGAGGGAGGCCTGCTGCTCCTTCATGGCCTGTTCTTTGACTTGGAAAGCACGAGCCTTTTCGTCCAGTTCTTTGGTGCGCTGTTCAAGGAGCTGGTTGGTCTTGTTGAGGTCGCGGCTTTTGCCCGTCAGCTGCTGCATATAGTTCTCAACAGTGGTGTCGTAATGCAGTTGCAACTCGGCGTATTTGTGGGTGAGGGTCTTGGAGGCCTCCTCGCAAATTCTCAGTCGAGCATCGGCGTCGCTCAGGCTCACGGTCATGGCTTGGTTTTGGCGGGTCAGTTCGGCGTTTTCCGCACGCAGTTCTTCCAACTCCTGCTTGGCCAAAGTCCAGCTGCGGTTGGCATGGTTGAATTGCGACTGCATGGCCTCATATTCCTTCATCGATACGCACGACGTGAGCATCACGACGGCTGAAACAGTAAGTAGGGCAATCTTCTTCATGGTCTTATCTGTATCTTATTTTTAAAATATATAACGTATATTATTTTTTTTTCGTATCTTTGCGAAACGACTTTTTTACAGACATGAGTTGGATTCGGACATATAAACGGCTGTATCTTTGGCGGATACAGCATATTTCGGAGCAATCATATTTATTGTTTCTGAGTATTGTGGTGGGTCTGCTCAGCGGTTTGGCCGCCGTGTTGCTGAAAACGGTGGTGCATCTTTCGGGACAATATGTCATGTCTTTCGGCAATAGGTATTTTACTTTCAACGGTGGCAATGTGCTTATTTTCATCGCCCCGTTGATAGGCATATTGCTCACTATACTTTTTGTGCGCTATATTATTAAAGGCAATATCGGTCACGGCATTCCCTCGGTGCTGTTGTCCATCTCGCGCAAGAAAGGGGCGCTGCCTCCGCGCAATATGTACTCCTCGTTGGTGGCCTCCACCCTCACGGTGGCTTTCGGCGGCAGTGTGGGACTTGAGGCACCTATCGCCTCTACGGGCAGCGCCATAGGTTCCAATGTGGGCCGATTGTTCCGCATCAGTCCTCGGGGGGTGAAATTGTTGCTGGGTTGCGGTGCCGCAGGTGCCATTGCGGGCATCTTCAAAGCCCCATTGGCAGGGGTGCTGTTCACCGTTGAGGTGCTTATGTTCGACATGACCATGACCACGGCCATACCGTTGCTTATCTCGGCTCTCTGTGCCTCCTCGATGGCCTATTACCTTATGGGATCCGATGTGCAGTTTGCCTTCCAGGTTACCGAGGATTTCACCCTCGGACAGATACCTTTCCTCATTGTCTTGGGCATCTTCTGTGCTTTCAGTTCGGTCTATTTCCTCCGTTGCACGGACAAGGTGGAAGCATGGTTTGCCAAACGTAGGCAATGGGTGTGGAAATGGGCCATCGGCGGACTCATCCTCGGTGTGATGATATTCCTCTTTCCTCCGCTCTACGGCGAGGGCTATTGGGCGCTCACCGAGTTGCTCAATGGAGCCAGCGACGATGCCCTTTTTGCCAACAGCGTGTTCAATCCTCTGCGCGACAATGCCTGGATGGCTTTGGCTATATTGCTCATCCTTATTCTGCTGAAACCTATTGCTACGGCTACAACCATCGGTTGTGGAGGCGTGGGTGGAACATTCGGCCCCTCGTTGGTGATAGGCGGTTTGAGCGGCTATTTCATTGCCGCCCTCGGCAACCAGATAGGGCTGCCCCCACAGTCCACTGCCAACTTCGCCCTTGTGGGTATGGCTGCCGTGATGACGGGGGTGATGCACGCTCCGTTCATGGGGGTGTTCCTTATTGCCGAAATCACGGGAGGCTATGAACTTATGCTGCCCCTGCTTATCACGGCAACAGTGACTTATATCTGCGTTCAGCCTTTTGAAAAACATTCTATCTATGCCCGCAAACTTGCTGTGAAAGGCGACCTTATGACCCACAACAAGGATGCTTCGGCCTGGCACTTGATGGATTTGCAGAAACTCATTGAACGCAATTTCTCCACCCTGCGCCAGGAGGACACTTTGCGCAATGTTGTTGAGGCCATCAAACATTCCAAACGCAACCTCTTCCCCGTGGTCGACAACAATGGCATCTTCCTGGGATTGGTGGTGATGGACGATATTCGAGAAAAGATTTTCGACACCGAACTCTACGATTCTTTGGCGGTTACCGATATCATGCAGACCTTTGCCGATGCCGACATAGTTCATTCCAGCGACTCGTTGAGCGATGTGGTGAGCAAGTTCCAACTCAGCAACCGCTACAACCTTATCGTTGTTGACGACGACGGCCATTATCTGGGATTCCTTTCCCGAGCCAACACCTTCTCCGCCTACCGCCGCTTTATCTCCGAGTCCTCGGAGGAGTGACCCCGTTGTTTGATGCTCGGGACCTGCACTTTTGTCAAGGTCTTATTTTCGCAACAAATCATATCCCGTCTCTCAGGAAAGACCTTAACGACAGCGTGATGATACCTTCGTCCTTCACCATCTCAGCCAGAGGGTCTAAAGTGATTACATACTTGGGGTAATTGTCCTTAATCAGTTTCAAGTTGCCGTATTCGCGCTGGTAGGTGTCATCACCTGCTATCCTCATAGTCACCTGCAGATACCTCACATCATCGCCAATCTTGGCCACGAAGTCTACTTCTTTGCCATTAAGCGCCCCCACATATACATCATACCCCAGTTGTTTAAGCTTCAGATATACCACATTTTCCATTACCTTTTCGATGTCGAGATTCCGCTTGTCGGCACACAGGTAGTTTCGGATTCCAATATCCTGAAAGTAGTACTTCTCCTGCTGTTCAAACACTCGTTTGCCCTTGATGTCATAGCGTCGTACCTTGTCTATCATATATGCATCGCACAAACATTCCAAATAGTCGTTGATTGTGTTCACAGACGACTTTGTATCAGAGCCCTTCAGATATTTGGCAATACTGTTGGCAGAAAAGGTCTTGCCGCAGTTTTCGGCTAAAAACCGTACCAAGTTGTCCAGCATCGTGGCGTTTCTCACCATTTTCTTAGTCACAATATCCTTTACGAACACCGTATTGTATATGCTGCCCAAATAGTCGATTCTTGATCGGGTGTCTTCCATCGGGAGGATATGCAGGAAAGGCAGCCCCCCCCACCTCAGATACGAGGTTAGCGACTCTTCGCAATCTTTCAGCTTGTTGAAGTTGAGATATTCGTTGTAGTCAAGGCTGTAGATGTGCACCGTGTTGTTTCGCCCGGCAAACAATGTCGATATCTCACTGGAAAGCAGATATGCGTTGCTGCCAGTCACGATAATGTCGGTTTGCGGTTGTTTTGTCCAAAACCTCAGAGCCTTCTCAAATTCGGCAATCTCCTGCACCTCATCAATTAGAACAAAGTTCCTTCCCCCTTTCAAAAATTTACCTTTGATAACCTCATTCAACTCCACAAAGGTTTTCACGCCACAATTGTCAGGATCTTCCATATCCATGTAAATAACATTTCCTTGGGTCGACAGCTTTTTTGCCATTGCTTCCAATATCATGCTTTTTCCTGCTCTTCTGTGACCCGACAAAACCACTACCTCACCTCTATGCAAACGGTTCGTTATCAGTGATTCGTACCTGTTTCTTGATATTATTTCCATGTTCGGTATTTTTTGCAAAGATACATAAAGTTTTCAATATACTGAAAACTTTGTCAAAAATAAGTAAAAGTTTTCATTATACTGAAAACTTTATCGAGCCACATGACCGAGAGATGAACCTGTCCAAGCAGAGCGCAGAGTGTCAAAAACCACTTATTTTCCATGCCGAGCATTTAAGGTGGGTTCTATAAATTCAACGTATGAGGATAATGAAAGATAAAATACTTTTCTGCGATTTCGGGCGCTTTTCGGCATCTTGCTGTTTATCACTCGGTCACGTAGCCCGCTACGCTCCCTCGTTCTGCACAGCAACCT
>JAZUFY010000152.1:0-19312 GCA_045640925.1 Bacteroidales bacterium | reverse complement strand
GTGAACTCGGGGGTGCCCCAACAGTCATCATAGCCATGAGCGCTGTAGTTAATCCAGCCATAACCCTCATTGTAAAGTGATCGCAAGGTGCTGGCTGTGGAATTGGTTTGGCTGGAGCCGTTAACGGTCACACCTGAAGGGGCGAAATCGGTATTGTTCTTATAGTATTTGACCGTGGTATAGCCATTGGAAGCGTTGATATATGTTTTGGCGATATAATCCATGGCAGGGTCGGCGTACCTATAGGCATTGTCGGAACTGTAGCCTTGGTCTTCGCCGGCGATGAGAATGCCTTTGGCCAGATAGGAGGGGTCGGTGAAATTATAGCCTTCGTAATAGAGCGTCTTCTCGATTTGGGGAGTCAATTCCGCCACAGAGCGGGCAGAGAAACGACCCAGATAGCAGTCGGGGATATTGTCGCCCTGCGTCCAGGTGACATAATAGAGGTCGGTGACATGGTCGGAAGCGGGGGAAGTGCAACGTGACGAGAAAGCAGGAATCTGCTGATTATCGCCTACAAGCAAGAGATATGTCGGGGCAGGGAGTTCTTCGGTAGCATTGGTATAGAAACTTTTGATGTAAGAAGCAATGGAGGTGGAACTTGTCCCCACGCCAGCATCGCCAGTATAGCTCACGGTCACCAAAAATCCCTGGCGTTTTTTCCAGGCAACGAAATCATCCAGCTGTCCACGGAAACTATTATGTGCCACAATCAGGTAATGCAATGGGGCACCGGTACGCACACTCTTCGACAGAGGCAAAGAGGACAGAAGATTTGTCCCCAAAGCAAAATCGGGAGAATAGTAGCGGCTGTGCAATTCTTCAGTGGCTGCGATATCGGCATCCTCGTAGGTGACGTTGATGGTCATCTCGGTAATGATTTTCATCTCGCCAGTTACGGGATTATAGCTTAAGGGAGAGATGTGGAGCATGGCAACATTACGGTCACGAGCCACGCCAAGCACCTCCACCCAAGCCGTCTCAAGGCCATAGAAAGCATTGCGTGCATAAAGACTGCTGTCCATAACAAACGGACGAGGACCTTTGTCGGCTTTGCTCGGAGCCGGCTGCACAGGCATCATCGGATACGTCAGCTTGTCAAGTGTCTTAGTACGGACATTGCTCACGCTGACATTAATATTGCCGCACAGAGGGATCTCTATCATCTCGGTGATAATAGGCAGATCGGGAGCGCCAATTTGATGAGAAGGAGAAGCATTTTCAAGCGAGACAACAGTGTAAGCCGAACCTTGAATGTTTCGCACATTTTGGGAAAGTTCGGAGGAAGAATAATTGTAAGTGGCAGCAGTGTTGCTGTTAGCAACAACGGTCACTGACTGTGCTCTCACCGAGAGCTGTCCAAGCATTGCCAAGCCCATCACCAGGGCAATAATCTTAATTTTCATTTAGTCAGTTATAATTAAATGTATTATTAGTATTATGTATTTTCAATTCACATTTCACAAATCACTATTCACCACAATCAAAAATATCCCATGGTTCGGGAGCCGTAATTACGTTACGGTCGTGCCGAACAGGGTGTTCAAACTCTATACGATAGGCATGAAGACTTATACTTCCGTCGGGGTTTGAGCGAGGTGCGCCATATTTTAAGTCGCCCTTGATAGGGCATCCGATATGAGCCAATTGACAACGTATCTGATGATGCCGCCCTGTGTGCAGGTCGACTTCGAGCAGATGATAGCCGCCTTTGGAAGAAGCCACCAAACGATAGTCAAGTTTTGCCAGTTTTGCACCCTGTTGTGTGCCATCCTTGGTGACGAAACTCTTGTTTTGCTTTTCGTTGCGTACAAGGTAATCCTCCAAATGTCCTTCAAGTTGAGGCGGCATATCTTTCACCACGGCACGATAGGTCTTGTGGAAATCGCGGCTTTTGACCATCTCGTTCATGCGCGAGAGGGCCTTGCTGGTTTTGGCAAAAAGCACCACGCCGCTGACAGGGCGATCCAGCCGATGTATCACCCCGCAAAAGACATTTCCAGGCTTGTTGTCGCGCTCTTTGAGGAAAGCCTTCACCTCCTCGGCCAGACACACATCGCCCGTCTTGTCGCCCTGCACTATCTGCCCTGGCAGTTTGTTCAGCGCCAAGAGATGATTGTCCTCGTAGAGTATTTGTTCGGCAAACATAATTAATCTTGTTTCGCAGGCGTTATCGCACAAATCGGCGAGATAGCATTCTTCACACGGTCTTCCACATCGACTTCGACATCAAAACTGAGCGGTACAAAAATATCCACACGCGAACCGAACTTGATGAAGCCCATTTCCTGATTTTGTTTCACCTGTTCGCCTTCACGAGCATAACACACGATGCGGCGAGCCATGGTGCCAGCCACTTGGCGGATAAGTATTTTCTGACCATCGGGTAGACGAATACCCACCGAGGTACGCTCATTCAACACACTCGATTTGGGATAAGAGGCCACAAAATAGTTGCCACGATGAAACTTGACATACTCCACCGTGCCATCGCAAGGATAACGGTTGACATGGACATCATTGCCATTCATGAAGATGCTGATCTGGCGGCACTCCTCTTTGAAATACTCCTTCTCAAAAGTCTCCTCAATCGTGACAATCATACCATCAGCGGGGGAAATGAGCCGAGTCTTGTCTTCGGTAAACACCCTTCGTGGAATGCGGAAAAACAAGGCCACAAGCACCCAAAACACCAACAAGATGGCGATGAAAAGGAAATGGAAAAATGTCCAATGCTGGACAAAAAATATCATAGCGGCATAGATGACCATTTCAACAGCCAAGAGCCCGAATATCAATTTTCTACCTTCTCTATGGAAATACATGTTTCAGCGGTATTAATGAATAAAAAACATACTATAGACAAGCACGAACGGGATGATGACAAGCAAACTGTCGAAGCGGTCGAGGAAACCACCGTGACCAGGCATGATGTTGCCAGAGTCCTTCACACCCGTCGAGCGTTTGAGCATGGATTCAACCAAATCGCCCAAAGTGCCGACAACGCCACATATCAAGCCCAAAAAGAGGCCATCATACCACTGCAAATAGGGGGTCAGCAACGGCCCTACGAATATGCCCAAAGCAACACATGCCGCCACACCGATGGCTGTGCCCTCCCAAGTCTTGCCTGGGGAGTGGCGAGGCCACATCTTGTGTTTGCCCACCAGCGAGCCGCCCATGTAGGCAAACGAATCGTTCACCCACACCATAAGGACACAAAGCAACAAGAGTTTCATGTCGTTCAGCACAGGCATCAGCAACAGAGGTATGGCAATATAGAATATAGGCAAGATTGTGTAGAGTGCATCGGCAAAAGGGTGTTCAGAATTACTCCACAACTGAAGAATAAGGGTGAAGGGGACGACCAAGAGCAATCCTGCGATCATCACAAAAGCCACCACAAGCATCACCTCTGAATTAACCTCCCAGCATGACGCCATCATGCCCAAAAACATCACAGCGATGTAGAGATAACCCATCACCTTGTTGGGTCGGGCACCCTGTTTCTCCACCATACGGAAGAACTCAAATGTGCCTCCCATAGCCACAAAAAGAGCAAACACGAGAAGAATAATGTTCCCCCAAAATTCACTCCCCAACAATTTACCACTGAAGATGCACCCTAAAAATAGTGCCGCATAAACAGCAGCCGAAGCTGTACGAATCCAAAAAGTTTTCATTATGACAAAGTATCAGTATTTTCAGCATTGGCGGAATTGGCGTTGATGTTTTCAGCATCCAATTCTGGCACCTAATTGTTAGATGTTTCAATTTCTTTTTCTTTGTCGGCTTCACGAGGACCGTATATGCGCTCCAAATCTTCGCGGAAGAGCACCTCCTTGTCGTAAAGCTGACCAGCAAGTTGGTCGAGTTGCTCGCGGTGAGCCAAGATGATTTCTTTGGCTTTGGCGTAAGCCTCCTCCACCATGCGACGCACCTCCTTGTCGATTACCTCGGCGGTCTTTTCGCTAAAGGGCTTGGTGAAGCCATATTCGTTTTGACCTGTCGAGTCGTAGAAACTCACATTGCCCACCTCGGGGCTCATGCCGTAATACACCACCAACGACTGCGCCATCTTGGTGGCACGTTCGATGTCGTTCAAGGCTCCGGTGCTGATTTTTCCGAAAACGATTTCTTCTGAAGCACGACCCGCCATGAGGCTTATCATCTCATCAAACATCTGCTCGTAGGTGGTGAGCTGGCGTTCCTCAGGGAGATACCATGCCGCACCCAGCGCTTTGCCTCGTGGCACAATGGTTACTTTGATGAGCGGATTGGCCCACCGCAGCAGCCAACTCACCGAGGCATGGCCGCTCTCATGGTAGGCAATAGTGCGTTTCTCCAAATCGGTAAGCACCTTGGTGCGTTTCTCCAAACCTCCGACAATACGGTCGATAGCATCGAGAAAATCCTGTTTCTCAATCTTTTTCTTATTCTTGCGGGCAGCACATAAAGCCGCCTCGTTGCACACGTTGGCAATATCGGCACCCGAAAAACCAGGAGTTTGTTTGGCCAGAAAATCTCTGTCGACGAAACCCTCACTTTTCTTATCATTATCAAGTTTGAGTTTCTTCATGTGGACGTCAAAAATGCCCTTACGCTCTTCAAGATCGGGCAGCTCAACATATATCTGACGGTCAAAACGACCTGCACGCAACAATGCCTTGTCGAGCACATCGGCACGGTTGGTAGCCGCCAACACAATGACGTTGGTGCCACTGCTGAAACCGTCCATCTCGGTGAGCAGCTGGTTGAGGGTGTTCTCACGCTCATCGTTGGCATTGCTCAAGCCGGCATGACCACGAGCACGACCCACGGCATCAATCTCGTCGATGAAGATGATGCAAGGGGCTTTCTTCTTGGCTTCCTCAAAGAGGTCGCGCACACGCGAAGCACCCACGCCGACAAACATCTCCACAAAGTCGCTGCCCGACATAGAGAAGAACGGCACATTGGCTTCACCCGCCACAGCCTTTGCCAAGAGGGTCTTACCCGTACCTGGAGGCCCCACGAGCAACACGCCCTTAGGTATCTTGCCGCCGAGGTCGGTGTAGCGTTTGGGATTCTTCAAAAAATCCACCACTTCCATCACCTCCTCCTTGGCGCCAGCCAAGCCAGCCACATCTTTGAAGGTGACATTGGTCGGAGTCTTGCCGTCGTAGACTTTGGCTTTGCTCTTACCCACACCGAAGATTCCTCCGCCTCCACTGCCGCCACCCATCTGACGCTGAGTGACACGGTTCATAACGATGAAGAAAAGGATAATCACCAGGAAGGGGCCAAAAATCACCAAAATATCCTTCCAAGCATTGGTACGTTTCTCGGGGGTGAGGTCAATACGATGACCTGTGGCCTCCTCTACCTCTTCCAAATCCTTCTCAAAGCTCTCGAAAGTAACAAACTCATACTTGTAATAGCCAGGGTCGGACAATTGCTTATTCACGCGATTGTGGCCAAAGAGGTCGGAATATGCACTATCCTTCAGCGCATCCTTCTTGATATAAATCTCGGCGAACTCCTGATTTACAATCACAATCTTTGAATAATCCTGATTTGTCAGTATATGCTCAAGTTTTGTCCATCCTATTTTATGAGGGCCTCCGTTATTGCCAGGATTGAGCAACATGCCGCCCAAAGCCAGAATAATGACGCCATAAATGACATACATCACCCAGCCTTTCTTTGGTTTCGACCCATTGTTGTTGCCTTGCGGCTTATTGGGTCGATTGTTATTTTTATTTTCAGCCATAATCTTTTTTTAATTATTATTTGCAATCTCCACCTGCACACCGTCCGCCCACAGTTGCTCCAAACGATAGAAATCGCGTTTGCTCTTTTGGAAAATATGCACCACTACATCGAAATAATCCATCAAAATCCACTCAGCATTCATATATCCTTCCACTTTGGAGGGATTGATGCCTGTGGCCTTTTTCACCACCTCGTGCACATAATCGCTCAAAGCGCTCACATGCGAGGGCACATTGCCCGAGGCGATGACAAAGAACGCCGCGGGTGCTGAAGCGATGCCGCGCAAATCAAGTATCTGCACATCCAAACCTTTTTTTTCATCCAATGCTTGGGCCGCCAATCTGGCCAATATTTCCGATTCAGTCATTTATTATTGTTGCTGTTAATGTTCTTAATTCGTTATTTTCTTCAATCTCCACCCTCACATAGTGCTCAGGCAGGAGGTCTTCAATTTTTTCCGTCCATTCGGTAAAGCAGTATTCGCCGCTGTAAAAATACTCCTCGTACCCTATATCGTAGGCTTCGTCCTGATTCTTCAACCGATAAAAGTCGAAATGGTAAACAGGGTCGCCCTCGCGCGTGTTATATACATTAATAATGGCAAATGTGGGGCTGCACACATTGTCTTCCACCCCCAGTTGCGAACAAATCTCCTTGATGAGCGTGGTCTTCCCCACCCCCATCTTGCCAAAGAAGGCAAAGAAACGCTCCGTTGCAAACTCGCTCAAGAGTCGCTTTGCCACCTCGGACAACATCTGCGTATTATTAAACTGAAGTATCATCTTTAGCGAAGTCTGTCGGCTGCACGAACTTTTTCTTCATCCTTCTTGATGCTGCGCTGAGCCAAGAAGAGGAACACCAATGCCACCACGGGCATCCAGGTGCCGAGGCCGTAGGTGGTGTGTATGTCCGAGCATTGGAGCGGCGCTGTGGTTTTTGAAACAAACTCGTCCACTATCCAAATAAAGATAAGGAAGACATCGACAAGACACAGCAGGAAAGCACCCGAAACCACACGCATCTGCTGCGGACGTTTGCGGAACATGAAGATGCTACCCACAGCCACTACCTCAATCAATATCGTCAAAGCCAGCAAAGGCCATACCGTGACTCCGTAACCTTTTTGTCCCACTACGATTGGGTCGCCGTTTAAAATCTGCATCTGAATATCGGGCACATCTTTGGCGACCAAATTCAACTCACCACTCACAGGACGGTCGCCCAAAGAAGGGGCCACTGCCTGAAAAGAGGCAATGGGGAACATGAAGCACATAGCCATGGCACATGCCGCCAAAAGCAAAAAGAGGGTTTGTTTTCTCTGAATCATTATTAGTCGTTGTTTAAGTTGTTAATGTAGTCAATAACTTGATCTGTGTTTTTGTAATGCCACTTGCCCTGCACCTTGCCGTCCTTCATCATCAGGAATCCGGGGTTGGAGCGCAGCATAGTTTCGATGGCGGTATTGTCGGCCATGAAAAATTCGAGGTTGTCCAAACTATTGGCATAAAGGAACGACTCAACATCTTCGGGCAATGCCGAGCAGAGCACCACCATGTGTATGCCATCATTCTCTGCATATTCGGCCACCTGCTGCAAGGCCTCGATACCTTCTGGAGTAATCTTGTTGAGATGATGGATGGTGGCAATCAGCAGCATCTCGTCGCTGGCTATCAGTTCCTGGGCGTGGTCGTTCATGTCCATATCGAGCATGGAGAAACCGTCGGCCTTAATCTGATGGGGGTCTTCCACACGACTGCTCACCCATTCCCAATTCTGCTCCCATGTGGGGTCTTCCATATATTTCACCAACTCCGACGATTCAAATTCCATCGTCTCGTTGGTTTGAATGTTGCGATAGGTGACGAAACTCTTCACTTCAAGGCTCTCGTCCATATCGACCATTTGGTTGCCCACCTTCCATGCGCGGAAATCGATGCAGGGCTCATTGTTGATATTGAACAACCCGAAAATCACCATAGCCAGTATGGCAAACATGGTTATCAGAATATCGCGCTCGAAACGTCTTTTCAAACGAAGTTTCTGTGTAAGGAAAATCCAAACCGTAGGCACATCCAGCACGATGTTCTTCCAAAAAGTCTGCCAATTGGTCAGTTTCACCGCATCGCCGAAACAGCCACAATCGGTCACCTTGTTGGTGATGGCGTCAATCAGCGTGGTGCAAGTGAAGAATGCCATCATCAGCACGAGCAGCCAGGCACTCAGACGACGAAAACTGCCGAAAATCAGCAACACGCCCACCACAAACTCGGCGGTAATCAGGCACATCGACAGGAACGGAGCCATCGGCACCGCCCATTCAAACGTCAGCCCCCCCACCGACCAAGCGGTCATATATTCGGTAATCTTGAACGATGTGCCTAACGGGTCAACACCTTTCACGAAACTCGAAAAAAGGAACACCACCCCCACAAACACTCGTGCGATAACATTCAGCGACCAGTTTAATTTAGTGTCTTTTATTTCCATTTCTAAAAATTCATTTTTATAATCAACAAATTATTTCTCATCATCTTCTGCCAAACGGATGAGGCAGAAAAGCGCATAATTGACAATATCCATATAGCCGCCTTCGACCCCTTCGGAAATCAAAGTCTTACCTTCGTTGTCTTCAATTTGTTTGATGCGCAACAGTTTCATTAGAATAAGGTCGACCATCGAACTCACCCGCATACTGCGCCAAGCCTCACCATAGTCGTGATTCTTGTCCAACATCAGGGTTGTGGCATGGGTGATATGCTTGTCATACAACTCCAAAGCCATTTGCAAAGGCAGTTCCTTCTCGCCTTCAAGACCCAGTTCTATCTGTATCATCGCCATCACGGCATAGTTGACCATGGCCACAAACTCGGGTTCCACCCCATCGCCCACCTTGCTCACTCCGCTCTCCTGTATGCTACGGATGCGGCTGGCCTTGATATAAATCTGGTCGGTCAACGAAGGCAATCGAAGTATACGCCACGCGGTTCCATAATCGCGTGCTTTCTTTTCGTATATCTCCCTACAACGGGATATTTGCTGTTCAAATTCTTCTGCGGTATTTGGCATAATATTATCACTACAACATATTAAAACGTCAAAATAATATTTTTATTTGCTGTCACACAATTAAAAATAGTAAAATGCGTTTTTACTATAAAAATGCAAATATACGACTTTTTTTTAAAACTATAAAACTATTAATAACCCCGAACCGATAATTCGCAACCCGAACCACCAATAATACCAAATAAACCATGCCGCAGTTCTCGCCTTTCACCATCTGCACCCACCAAAAATTGGTCACTTTTGACCGACCTGTCGTCATGGGCATCCTCAATGTCACCCCTGACTCGTTCTACGATGGAGGACAGTATCTTGCCGACGATGATGCCATTTCTCATGCCCGCGATCTTCTCAACGCAGGTGCGGACATCATTGATGTCGGAGTTGTGTCTTCACGCCCCGGTTCCTTTCTTGCCGATCCCGAAGACGAGGCAGCACGGTTGTCGCACATCGTGAAAAGACTTCGGCAAGAACTCCCCACCGACACCCTCATCTCTGTCGATACCTGCCTATCTCTCCCTGCCCGCAAAGCCATTGCAGCGGGTGCCGACATCATCAACGACATCTCTGGCGGACAGTTCGACAATCAAATGTTCGCCACCGTGGCCGACCTTCAGGTCCCCTACATTCTCATGCACACTCGTGGCACCCCCGATACCATGCAGTCGCCCGAAAACACGCTTTACGGCGACATCATTCACGACCTCGCACTTTATTTCTCCGAAAAGCTCGACCAACTATACCGCCTCGGAGTGAAAGACGTATGGATTGACCCCGGATTCGGATTTGCCAAAACACTCGACCAGAACCACGAACTCCTCGAGCGGCTCGGTGAACTCGTATCGCTTTTTCCGCAGCAACCCATGCTTACCGCTTTATCCAACAAATCAATGATTTCCAAACGCATCGACGACACCGAATTGGGCACCATCGTCCTCGATGCTCTCGCCCTCCGTTGTGGGAGCCGCATACTTCGCGTCCACGACCCTCTTCCTGCCCGCAAAACCATTCAACTGCTTTTTCCAAAATGCGACAATAACTCTTAATTCACAGCCTTATGTTTTTATCAATACCTTTACCCCAAATCCGTTTCGTCGACATCCTCGATGTCTTGTTGGTGGCCGTGCTTGTGTACGAACTGTACCGCCTGCTCAAAGGCACCAATGTGATGCGCATCTTTTGGGCAATCATCATCATCTACCTTGCCTGGCGTCTCTTCGATATGCTCAACATGCGTTTTTGTAGCGAAATCCTCGGCGGAATCATCTCCATCGGTGTCATCGCCCTGGTCATCGTTTTCCAACCCGAGATACGCAAATTCCTCCTCATGATGGGCACCAAAACCCAGCTCACGGGCGACACCGTGATGAAGCGTTTCAAATTTTGGCGAAGCGATTTAGGCAAACGCTCCGATGTCAACATAGAGCCTTACATCCAGGCCTGTATGCACATGTCGCAAAGCAAAACAGGTGCCTTGATCATCTTCAAACGATCCAACGAAGTGGAGGAACTGGTCAACACAGGTGAACGCATCAACGCAATAGCCTCTTCGGCACTCTTGGAAACCCTTTTCTTCAAAAACTCCCCCCTCCACGACGGCGCTGTAATCGTCAAAGGAAACCAGGTTTTGGCCGCCCGTTGCATCCTCCCCGTCACCTCGCGCACCGACATCGACCCCAACCTCGGACTTCGTCACCGAAGCGCCATAGGTGTAACCGAGCAACTCGACGTGGTCAGCGTCATCGTGTCCGAAGAAACCGGAGCCATCTCCTACGCCCTCGGAGGCGAGATACACCACAACGTAGGCCCCGTACAACTCCGCCAAGCGCTTGAAGAACTCATCAACGACACCCAAGAAGAATCCTCAATTGGGAATTCGAAATGACACAACGCCCAACGCTTACCTAAAAAGGGTATAACCTGTTGTCCGAAATTAATTCCATTAGGGATTTGATATGGTAGCCAGGTACGTCGTGCCTGGCTTTTACAAGCATCATCCGCATGCCGTCAGGTATGCGACAGTATTATAACTCGTTGTATTTATTGAACCCTGTTCTGGCTGGAAGCCAGTATTTGAGTAACCGGGTACGGTACCCGGCTCATCAGCGACATAATATGTCTGCCTGAAAGGCAGTACATTATACGTCTCCGTTACTCTTTTGGAGGCAACCATTTTATTTTTTTTTGTCAATTCAAATAAAAAATGTACCTTTGCAACTGATTTCAAGACGATAAAAACACACGCAATATGGTCACAGTAAACGCAACACCATACATCAACCCCTACACCGATTTCGGCTTCAAAAAGCTGTTTGGCACCGAGTTGAACAAAGACTTGCTCATCAGTTTTCTCAACTCCCTTTTCAACAACAGCGAGAAGGAAATCGAGGATATACAATATCTCAATGGCGAAAACTTGGGTGACGGCTATGGTGACCGCCGTTCCATTTTCGATGTCTATTGCAAGGCGAAGGATGGCAGCCGTTTCATCGTGGAAATGCAGAAGGCCGAGCAAACCTATTTTAAAGACCGTAGCATCTATTATGCCACCACACCCATCCGCCAACAGGCCCCCAAAGGCAAATGGAACTATCATTTGGAGGAGGTCTACACCGTTGGCATTCTCAATTTTGAATTCCCCAACGATGAGTATCCTGCCGATAGTTATCGCCACGAGGTCAAGCTGAAAGACGTCGATGACCATCATGTATTCTACGACAAGTTGACGTTTGTCTATCTTGAAATGCCAAAATTCAACAAAACAGAGAACGAGTTGGTGACGATGTTCGACAAGTGGATGTTCGTGCTCCGCAACCTATCCCGCCTACTGGAACGTCCACAAGCCCTACAAGATCGTGTGTTCCAAAAGTTGTTTGACCAAGCCGAAATTGCCAAGTATTCCGATGCAGAGCGCCGTCAGTATGAGGTCAGTCAGAAAGAGTATTGGGATTATACTAGCAGCTTGGAGACGGCAGCAGATAATCGTGCCAAAGAAATTGCCCGCAAGATGAAGGCCAGAGGAGTATCCCCCGAGGAAATTGCCGAAATGACAGACTTGAGCATCAAACAGATTGAAAGCCTGTAATTTCCATCATGCATAATAACTTATTGAGATTACAAACGAATAATAAATATATGATATAGACGATAATTAAAACATAAGACATAATTGAGCAGACGCTCTTGCCTCCCCTAATGAATCTGGAAAATTCTCTTGTATCTGAGGCCAAGATGCGAAAGTTCACGCTTAGGCGTGGAATGTTCGTCACTTGTTAAGATACAAGGTTATTCCAGAACCTATTAGGGCTATAAGTGGCATTAAGGAACAAAAACACGCCTTTCTTTATGCCCCTAAGCATCGGCTTCCGACTCAATGACTGGAAGCCTAAATTTGTTTAACCATTATAAAACTGAAGCCAACGGGATAAAACGGCATGACAAATAATATGAAAAAAGTATTATTAACAATCACCGTGGCCGCAATGACCTTTATTGCATGCGACAATAAGCTTAACACAACTCACATGGGTACACAGACAACAATTAGCTCGTCTGTATCCGAGGATGCATCCCATTCAACCGTTGTCACGTCGTCGGGTTATTCTCACGACCCCAATTACCATCCGACTGTCAACAGCACAGGGAAATATCACACCATTGATGGTAATGCACGACAGGAGCAATTTCAGGGGTCGCAAGAGCAGGCCGAACAGCTAGAAATGATACGTAAAGCAGAACTTGAGGAAATAATGAGCGATTACGATTTCGACTATTGATGCCAGCGAAAGTGCAGATTCAAACATATAAAAGGCTCCTGACATTTTTTCTTTCGATAGTCGCATTGACTATCGGAGGTGGAATATATCTTTCTTATCGTTCAGAAACCCTATTAATGTTTAGATGTGCAGACACATTACACCTCAATGTCCTTGTCGATAATCTTCGGCAAACAA
Organism: Bacteroidales bacterium; assembly: GCA_045640925.1. Lineage (GTDB taxonomy): Bacteria > Bacteroidota > Bacteroidia > Bacteroidales > P3 > Colimorpha. The sequence continues at coordinate 6,542 of JAZUFY010000152.1, read as the reverse complement.
TGTCCAATTATACACCTTCGGATTTCATAAAATACAACCTACCTGATGGATTATGGTCTTTATCGTATGTCTTAACAATGCTGGCTATTTGGGGTAAAGTTGGCAAAGAAAACATTATTTGGTTCTGTCTAATGCCTATTATTGCATTGATTTCAGAGTTTATGCAGTTGACATTAATAATGCCAGGACAATTTGACCTGTGGGATGTCGTATGTTACTCCCTTCCATTAATCATACTGATAACAATTAAAAAAATTAATCATACTGATAACAATTAAAAAAATAAAGACATGTACAAGAAAAAAAAATTATCGCTTATTGCAATAGTCGTTTTTGCAGTTTTAGCTGGTGCTTCTATCGACGATACTGACATCACAATATTTTTGGTTTTATTAGGTGTCATGGCCGTCATCGGTGTTATTGCTGGTGTTGCTGAAAACAATAAAAAAGAAAAGGAAAATCAAGAGAAGGCCCAACAAAAGAAAAAAGACGAAGAGTATCAATTGCAACTCGCCGAACAAAAAGAGATAGAAAAAGAAAAGAAATACAATGAATTGACGGCCATGATTTCCTCGCCTAATAAGGTGATTGAGTATGACTATGACCATTATATTATGGTCAATGAAAGCACATCGCAAATTATTCTGAATGAGCACATTTATAACTTTAAGGATATTATAAATTACACCATGTCGGACAACGCCACTATGATACAAAAGCATAGTGGGGGAGAAATCTCATCAACATCGTCCACTGATACGGGAAGCATGTTGGGGCGTGCTGTAGTTGGCGGGGTACTAGCTGGCGGAGTCGGTGCTGCCATTGGCGGATCCACTGCAAAGCGAGAAATAAAATCAAGCGTTGCTCCAACCACCACAACATCTTCCACAATTCACAACTATCTGATTGTCGTCACCGTCAACAGTCTTTCTAACCCGATTGAGCGATTGGAACTTGGAAAAGATGGGCATAATACAGATGAAATATGTGCCCTGTTGTCTGTAATTATATCAAGAAAACAAAAACACAATTAACAACACACATAATGAGTAAGAAAGAACATCTTAAATCCATTCCAAATAAGAAAGCAAGGTTAGAAAACATTATGATACCTTGATATAAACATAGGAGAAATCTCACATGACATAGGATGTACAGATTAATTCAGAAAACACGTAGTATTCCATCTTTCAATCCATTGAAAAAATAACCACATTAGGGATTTGATATAGTAGCCAGGTACGTAGTGCCTGGCTTTTACAAGCATCATCCGCACTCTATTCATTCGTAAACCAGCCATGGCTGGCTACCGTATTTGACCCAGGTCAAAACGGCCTAATTAATTTCCCCAACGCGACGTATAATAAATCCTAACAAAAGTCAGGTGAGGAGTAAATACGCACCAACAGAGGACAAAATGGGACAAATAATGGCAAAGGTTATGTGTTACAGGTTTTAAAAACTGAAAGACAAGCCTTTAAAAGAAATCAAACTAACAAATCGGACAGTTGGACAGTTGGACAGTTAAAAAAATGGATGACACCCCCCTTTCTTATATTATATAACTAATTAATATATAAATATATAGATAATAAATAAGAGGAACTGTACCCTCAAAAAAACAACTGTCCAACTGTCCAACTGTCCGAAAAACAAATCCTTAATTTACCTAAAAAGCAGATTATCAACATGTACGACATTACAAAACACTCGGCACCCAAGATGCCGACCCTCGGAAAAGGGACAGAATGTGTCAAACTTTTGCTCTCTCAAACCTCAAAAGACATGCACGAACCCCTTGTTCCGATGCTTTTCCCCGTCCTCGGAGCTCATATCAGTGGCGCGGAATTTATGTATCCCGACCTCAGTTGGAAGGAACTTTGTGGCCAAATGGCCAACTTGGTGGCCGAAAGTGGGGGCAACAAGGGCCAATTGTCCACTCTTGTAGAGGCCCAATATTGACCCAATATCCTCCCACTATTCTCCCACTATTCTCCCACTATTGTCCCACTATTGTCCCACCAATAGTGAAGAAATAATGAAAGAGCAAAGAACGCAATTAGGGAATAAAATGGTGACTTGTGATTGGTGACTTGTGATTGGTGACTTGTGATTAGGTGGCTGCCGCCCTCACTATTCACTTTTCACATTTCACATTTCACAACTCTCATTTATTGATAAACGATAATTTTTTTCAAAAAAACAATATTTTTTTTGTGTAATTCAAAAAATAGTTGTATCTTTGCATCATCAAAATAAGAACAAAAACAGAACTAAAACGACATAACAAAATGAAGACCAACAGCATAAAAAGCATCCGCATCCTCTACAGCGTGTTTGGGGGCATTCTTTTGATTTGTGTCGCCCTCTTTTTCTGCAACGTTTTCACCTACGCCGAGCAGTTCGAGTTGCTCGAACCCAACTGCGAGTTCCGCAGCATCATCATGGATGCCAACGACAGCACCTATGTCGCCTTCCAACCCGTGAACTCGCCCGACCCCGACATCAAAGCGCACGCCCATATCCGTCACTTTGATGTCGACTTCTATCAAACCGACGGGCAGTATGTTTCCGACCCACGCAACGTTTGGGCGTTGGTTCTGCAAATTGCCAGCATACTCTCCTTCGGCGCCATCGTGGTGCTTGTGGCCATCGAGCTCGTGTCGCTCTATCGTAATGCCAAGCGTGGGCGTATTTTCCCGCCCCGTAGCACTTCGATGCTCACCGCGATAGGGGTGCTGCTCATCGTGGCCTCGTTGTGCCTCGACACGGGCAACTTCATCCAACACTTGCTGGCTTTCGACATGCTGAAAGGATCCGACTGGCAGCCGAGCGTGAGTTTCACCATCAACTTCACCCGCATCTTCTTCGGCCTTACGCTCATCTTCCTCGCGCAGATCTTCCGCATTGGCCGCGACCTTCAAGAGGAACAGGAGCTAACTATCTGACCTAAAAACCCACAAGAACTATGATAATCGTCAACCTCGATGTAATGATGGCCAAGCGAAAGGTTTCGCTGACAGAGCTGGCTGAACGGGTGGAGCTGACCCCCGCAAACCTCTCTATCTTCAAGACCGGCAAGGCCCGCGCCGTGAGGTTCAGCACTTTGGAACGCCTCTGCCGCGTGCTCGACTGCCAACCCTCCGACCTGCTCGAATATCGACCCGACGAAACAGACGAATTTACAGATTAATCAATAATTATAAACCTCAAATCAATGAAAAAACTTTTCACACTCATCATGCTCTTCGCCCTTTTGGGCAGCATGTCCTTCGCTCAGATTGGCACCGCCAAATCCGCTGAGCGCACGACCGACCTCACCGCCAAGGTGCCCGTCGACAAGAAAGTAAAAATCGGCAAGTTGGCCAATGGTATGACTTATTACATCCGTGCCAACAAGAAACCCGAAAACCGTGTCCAGTTCCGCTTGGTCACCAACGCAGGATCTGTGCTTGAAGACGACGACCAGCAGGGTCTCGCCCACTTCTGCGAGCACATGGCTTTCAACGGAACCCAGTACTACAAGGGCAACGAGATGATCTCCACCTTGCAGAAAAACGGCATCGAATTTGGCCGCGGCATCAACGCCTGGACTGCCTTCGACGAGACCGTGTACTATGTTGAACTGCCTTCCGACAATGCCGACCTCGTGGAGATGGGTTTCAAAATCCTCGACGGTTGGGCTTCGAAACTGCTTTTTGAAAACGACGAAATCGAGCACGAGCGTGGCGTCATCCTCGAAGAATGGCGTGGCGGCTTGGGTGCCAACGAACGTCTGCGCAAGGCCACTTGGCCCACCATGCTGAAAGGCTCGAAATACGCCGAGCGTCTGCCTATCGGACTTGAGGAGGTCATCCGCACCTTCCAGCGTCCCATCATCACCCGCTTCTACAACGATTGGTACCGCACCGACCTTCAGGCCGTGGTCATCGTTGGCGACATCGACGTGAACGCTATGGAAGCCAAAATCATCGAATATTTCGGCAACCGCAAGGCTGTTGAAAATCCCCGTCCTCGTCCCACTTTCGACATTCCTGGCAACAAGGAGCCCCTCGTGGCCATCGCTACCGATAAAGAGGCCACAGGTGCCAGCATGATGCTGTTCTGGAAACACGCCAAAGCCCCTCAGGGCACCATTGGCGACTATCGTGCAAGCCTCGCCCGCAACCTGGTCAGCTCGATGCTCGACGACCGCTACAACGAGTTGGCTGAAAAGCCCACCGCACCCTTCATGTATGCTGGTGCCGGTTACGGCGGATTCTTAGGTCGCACCTGCGATGCTTTCATCGGCAGCTGCGCTCCCAAGGAGAACAAGATTGAAGACGCCACCGAGGCCGTCCTCGCCGAAATCTTCCGCGCTGTGCAGCACGGCTTCACCAAAGGCGAGTTTGACCGTGCCAAAGAGGCTATGCTCGAGAACTACCGCAAAATGGCCAAAGAGGCCAACAAGACCAACAGCAACAACTTTGCTCAGGAGTACACCAACAACTACCTCGAAGGCGAAGTCATTCCTGGCATCATGAAGGAGTACAGCTACGCTAAGGAATTCCTCGGCGAAGAGGGCGAGAACATCATCACCCTCGAAGAGTGCAACAACTTGATCAAGGGCTGGGTGACCGAAGAGAACTTCGTTTACAACCTCACCGCCCCCAAGGTTGATGGCTACAATGTGCCCACCGAGGCCGATGTGCTGAAGATCTACAACAAATGCCGCAACGCCAAGTATGATGCTTGGGTCGACAACTTCAAGGATGAGCCTTTGTTCGACAAACAGCTGGCCGACGTTACCGCCAAGGTCACCAAGGAGAACAAGGTGCTTGACTATAAGGAATACACCTGCCCCAACGGCGTCAAATTCGTTGTGAAACAAACCGAACTCAAGGATGACGAAATCCAGATGAACTCCTACGCTTGGGGCGGCACCTCGCTCTATAGCGACGCCGAATTCTACAATGCCACCACTGCCGCCAGCATGATCGACGATGCCGGTATCGCACAGTTCAGCAGCACCCAGCTGGCCAAAAAACTCAAGGGCGTGAACATCAGCATCAGCCCCAGCATCGGACAGCTCACCCAGGGTTTCAGCGGCTATTGCGTGCCCAAGGACCTCGAAACCATGCTCCAGATCCTCTATCTCTATTACGACAGCCCTCGCAAAGACAAGGATTCTTTCGACAAGAACATCGACCAGCTCCGCAACCAGATCAAGTTCCTCGGTGCCAATCCTCAGTATGCTTTCATCAAGAAGTATATCGAAACCATGCGTCCCAACGACCCCCGCGCCATCGTCATTCCTACAGAAGAAAACATCCAGTCGCTCAACCTCGACCGCATGTATGAAATTTTCCGTGAGCGTTTCAGCAATGCCGCCCATCAGACCTTCTTCTTCGTCGGTAACATTGCCGATGCCGACATCAACTTGATTGCCAAATATCTCGGCAACCTCCCCACCTCCAAATCCAAAGCTGAAAACTGGAAGAAACTCAAGGATTACACCTTCACCGGCACTCCTCGCGCCACCGCTTACAAGGGTACCGACAACCAGGGCACCATGCTCATGCTCGGTGTCACCAAGGGCTACAAACACAGCACCAAGAACGCCGAAATCATCGACCAGCTCAGCGCCTGCATGGAAATCACCGCTCTCGAAATCATCCGCGAAAAGATGGGCGGCACCTACAGCCCCAGCGTCAATGTCAGCTACGAGCGTCTGCCTGAGAGCGAGGTGACTTGGATGTTCTACATCAACTGCAACCCCGACAGCTCCGACCTCATCGAGAATGCCGCCCTCGACATCCTCAAGAAATACATCAACGAAGGTCCCGATGCCGAAACCCTCGCCAAAGTTCAGGAGCAGCAGATCATCAACCGCCAGAACGCAAAACAGAACAACGGTTTCTGGATGAGCCAGATCATGGGCAGCTACCGCTTCAACGAAAGCCGCGACTACATCGTCAACGATTACGATGCCATCGTGAAATCCGTTACCGCCAAGGATATCCAGGATGCAGCCAAGAAATTCATCGACATGAAACACTACATGACCGTATTCCTGAAACCCGAAGCCGCCGAATAACTTTGATGGCTTATACTAAAAGAAGAGGCACCTCGCATGGGTGCCTCTTCTTTTATTTCAATAATGCCGTTCAAATTTTGTTACGAGAATTACAATTCGGAACGAAGTTCTTCGTTCACCTCCAAGGGGTCGTAAGTCTTCTTCTTGCATTTTACATTTGCGGCTTTACCGCACACGCAGCCACCCCGCTCCCCCGTATAGGGATCCATACTGCTGCAATGCCGCTTGAACTCGCCGTGCTTCTTGAAAAGAATCTTCACACCAAGTCCTACCATCAGCAACGCTACAGCTGAAAATGCACACACCAATGTAATCAAAACTGTTTTCATATTACAACAAAAGAGCCACAATTTCTTGCAGCTCTTTTTTTCTCGCTCCCCAAGCAGGACTTGAACCTGCGACCCCCTGATTAACAGTCAGGTGCTCTAACCAACTGAGCTATTGAGGAGTGTTGCTCTTTTCCTTT
>JAZUFY010000151.1:0-7511 GCA_045640925.1 Bacteroidales bacterium | reverse complement strand
GGCTTGTCGGTGTGGTCGTGCAGCGTTGAGGATGATTTGAATTATCCCTTCATTAATAACGAGGGACACAGCGACTGTAGGATGAGCACCGATGCCGAATATCTGGCTACCAAAGAGATTGCTACCGACTCGGTAGTGGTGGAATATAACGGCTATACGCTGCATGTGGAGCATCGCAACATGGTCCTCGACTGCAACAATAATCCCATATTCCAAAATTATGTGGATTATGAGGGCGACACGCTGGTGCTTCGCGAATATGTGGGAGAACAAGGTAGGACCGACTGTTTCTGTCTTTATGACAATTGGTTCGACGTGGATGATGTGTTGCCGCAACAATACCATTGGTTGAAAGTGATGGTAGAATACGATTTGTTTGGCGAACGCACGTCGTACACGGTGTATCTGAATAGTTTGTCCAAAGAACGCCATTAGTCAGCCTTATCACTACCGAGAAGTTCATACAGGAGATAGTTTCGCTGCAACCCCGATTGCGTGTTGTGGCGGAGAGGATGCTGCACGACAAGGAAGCAGCGTCCGATGCTGTGCAGGACACGCTGACCAAACTCTGGCACATGCGTTGGAGGCTGGGTGTGATGCAGAACGCCCAAGGATTTGCCATGCGTACTTTGCAGAACATTTGCCTGGATAAAATTAGGCATACCAAGATGGTTCGCAATGCTATTGCAGATTTTGATGTTGCCGAAGAGGATGGTGAAGACCAGTATTTGCGGTTGGCCAAGGCTATTGACAAATTGCCGGAGAAACAACGCCAACTGTTAGACCTTAAATACAAACAATGTATGACCGGTGCCGAGATGGCTCAAACCACAGGAATGAGCATCAGCAATATTAACACTATCATCAGCCGTGCATATTCAACATTGCACAAGCTGTTGGAAAACAATGAGGAGGGAAAATGGTGATGAACGATTTGGAACAACTTTTGAAACAGTATGGTGAAGACCAACGCCTACAGGATTCCTTGGCCGACAAACTGAGGAGGAAGGCGCGACAGCAACGGCGTTGGGCAGCCATTGTGGGGTGTGTGGTGATAATGTCGGCTGTAGGCCTGGCACTATGGAACCCTGAACCGCTGCCTCAAACAGAAATCATTGTTGCTGAAAACAATAGTGGTGATGCTGCCATCGTTGAACCTGGGGCAGAACCAACACCCAAAGTCCTCGCACCAATCCCACAGGTTGCCGAAGAACATAAAGGGTCAGCAACCTTGCGGATAATCCCTGCCGAAGAAAACATAGCGCAACCGATATTAGATGAATATATAGCACAATTGCAGTCAACTCCTGTTGAGGGTCTTATTCAGGACTCAACATCCGCACCACTTGACATAGATGATTCGTATGTCGATTACCAACCTTTTGATCTTGCCGAAGCAGATGGGCCCGAAACGGATTCGAGGTTGCGTTTTTCGGCTATGTTGGGAGTAAACACCACGGGGGCTTCCGTAGCAGAGTGGAACACGCAAGGTGGCGATTTGGGAACGAGTGAGTATGGATTGGATGCCCACAGAACATTTTCGGCCAAACCGTTGCAGATGCTACGCGGCAATGTGGGTGTCACCTACACCTTGGTCGACAATCGTCGGAGCAGGATGGAAGCAGGGGTGTCGGTGGAAGGATTCTGGCATAGGGCAGATGTTGTGGTGAGTACTACTCAAAAGTTTGAAATAAAAGGCAATCGTAATCCTGGGGGGTACTCGGTGAATGTGTCGAAACGCACCAGCGTTGAGAGCCTTTGCGGAATTAATGTAGGACTGCCGCTGCGGTGGAGCTATTTCCCCAAAGGAGATAAGAAAACAGGTTGGATGATGAGTGTTTTCCCAGCATATAATCTGATGACTTCAAAATATATGGGAACGGCCTACGGTCATGGTGTCAATGTGTGGAAATTGGAGCTGTCGTTGGGCGTTGTTCTGCCCAAGGGAATTGTGAAGAACATTAGCGCAACTGCCAATTTGCTGCCCTTGTATCAGCATTGTGATTTGCATGAGATAGGTGTGAGCATAGGCTTCTGAAATGAGTGTTTTTTGAATTGGTTATTAGATTTATATATAGGAATGGTGGAGTTGTAGCCCACAGTTGAGTGACCAGATTTTTTAAAATTTTTGTAATATTTGGGGGTGTCAAACGTTATATAAGAAACGAACTTTAAATAAACGAATATGAGAAAAACAATCTTTAATATTATGCTGGTTTTGGTGAGTATGGCTATGTTGACATCGTGCGACCCTGGCTGCACCGAAGAGTGCGTGGTGAAAAATCAAAGCGGACACGATGTGGTGCTTACGCGATACTACTGCATCCATAGCGGCGGCTGGAACAATTGGCAACCCGTAGAGGACAGCGTGCGCACGCATGTCGACACTTTGAAGAACGGCTCAGAGACAAAGTATGTGGGCGGACATCTCGGGAATACCTGCAAGATGTGTATTGAGTCGACGATGAAACGCGAATACTGGGGCGACAGTGTGGCTTTTGCTTTCGATGATGGCACTACCCGGGTTTTCTATCCCGACAGCGATACTGTGTGGGGCCCCTACGCCTTCAACACCGACAACTACGCCTACGAGGAGAAACCCAACCAAGGCCGGGCCTTCCACGGCGATATACTCTTTTCGAGACTCACCTATACCCTCACCGAGGAAGACTACGAGCGCTGCAAAGGACGATAGAAATCTGCTAATGAAAATTGATTGTTATGAAGAAGAAAACTATTAAAATGCGTCGATTGCTGCTGGCTGCTATGGCGGGCGTGCTGGGTGTGAACTATGGGTGCGATTCTTATGAATTCCAAGCCGAATACGGGTGCCCGTCAGCCGATTTCGACATCAGCGGCCAGGTTACCGACAAGAATGGCAACCCTGTGGAGGGTATTGAGGTGAATCCTCGACGTTATAACTTGCTCGACACTACCGATGCTGACGGATACTACCACCTACCGAAACACAATGCCTTTCCTGATCAGCAGATTTCGATAGCTTTTCGCGACGTGGACAGCAACGAGCACGGGGCCTATCGCGACACCACGGTTGTTGTGCCAGTGGAGCACAACGAATATCGCGGTGGTGATGGACATTGGTATGAGGGCACGCTGACCAAAGAGGTGAACGTGACACTTGAACCCAAGAACGAAAAATAATTATAACCATGAAAAAGATAATACGAAAAATCCTGAAAGGCTGCTCGCTTACGGCCGCGATGTTTGTTTTCCAAGCCTGCTACGGCACAAAGGAAGATTTTGGCGAATATGGTCCCATAAGCCATCTGATTTTTCGAGTAATGGATGAGAACAGCACCCCCGTCGAAGGAATACTTCTTGAGTCTCGCTGGGAAACAGATAATTATGGTAGCGGTTGTAAATTTGAGGGATTTAGCGACTCGACAGGGGTGGTGCATGCAGAAGTGGGTCGGAATTTTTATAATAGAACCAGATTTGAGTTTTCGGACAGGCAGAATCGCTTTGAGGTGTTGGATACGCTCTTCACCACTCTTCCCGATGCGGACACCGTGGATATTGTGTTGAAAAAGATTAATCATGAATAAGGTGGAGTCGTGGCTGCACAGGCGTTTTCGCCAGCTGGAGACCGATGTGCATGAGTTGAACTATCTCTTTTGGGAATGTACCCTGAGGTGCAACCTCCATTGCATACATTGCGGTAGCGACTGCACCCTCGACAGTGGCGTCGGAGATATGCCGATGGAGGATTTTCTGCGTGCCTTTGACACCATACCCAAGGAGGAACTGCAGCACAAATTCACCGTGGTCCTGACCGGGGGCGAACCCCTGATGCGGAGCGACATTTGCGAGATAGGTCGCGAGCTTCGCAAACGTGGTGCGGGGTGGGGCATGGTGAGTAACGGACAACTTTACACCCAAGAGATGCATCGTCGGTTGATGGCTGCCGGCATAGGAGCCCTCACCATCAGCCTCGACGGCATAGGCGAGGACCACGACTGGATGCGTGGACGCAAAAATACTTTCAACCGCACGGTGGAGGCCATCGCTATTGCTGCCCAAGAGCAGCGGCTGAACTTCGACGTGGTGACCTGCGTCAACCAGCGCAACCTGCCCCATCTGCAAGAAATCCACGACCTGCTGGCCTCTCTTGGAGTGCCGCAATGGCGGATATTCACCATCATCCCCATAGGTCGCGCCAAGGACTACCCCGAGTTGCATCTGAGCAACAGCCAGTATGTGGAACTGATGGAGTTTATCAAGCACAAACGCGAGGCGAAGGAGTCGGCAATGAATGTGACCTATAGTTGTGAGGGCTATCTGGGCCGATACGAACGCAAGGTAAGGCAGAACCCCTATTTCTGTCATGCGGGCATCAACATTGCTTCGGTGCTGATAGACGGCACCATATCTGCCTGTCCCAACATCGATCGCAACGCCTTCGGTCAGGGCAATATCTATAAAGACGATTTTTATGATGTGTGGCAGCACAAGTTCGAACCCTTCCGCAACCGAGAGTGGGCCCGCAGAGGAATGTGCAAGGACTGCAAGGCGTTTAAAAACTGTTTAGGCAACGGAATGCACAACTGGCATGACGATTGCCGAGAGGTGATTAATTGCCACTACCGAAAGTTGGAAGGCCCGACTTCAACATATCCACTATAGCACATATTTCAAAGGCTCTCGACGAGGACGTTATCCTTGTCGTTCCGACAAAGAAAGCAATATTTAGACCAAATCAGACCACAGCCAAAGCAGACTAATCGCACCTCCTAACTCAACAAAATGTAATAGGCCCGTTTCTTCATCAGAGAGTATTTTTTTGATGTTCGTTCGTAGAAATTGCGGAAATTCGACGTAGTTCCTGCAAACAATAATCCCTCATTGCTCTTTGTTCCAAATGAGACTTTCCATGAATTTCCATTGGGGCATCATTTATGAAGAATGAGGCTTCGGTCTGTGTGCTGGGAAAAGCTGAATTTCACAGTTGGGTCATATACGACAAGTTAACAAAGAAAGATTTCTTTAAGAACTCATTATGGGTCGCAAGGCAATAATGAAAGCACCTCCTCTCTTGGAAGTGCTTTCATTTAATCAATTAATTGCTATCAGTTATTCAACCACCAAACGACGAGTTACAATGTTGCCGTTTTGTGTGAAACGAACCGTGTAAAGGCCTCGTGCCAATTTGTCGGTGCGGAGGGTGAAACGTATGGTGCCGGCACTTTGCAAGGTGGTGCTGTGCACCATGCGACCGAGGTTGTCGAAAATTGCGACCTGACAATTAGCACCATTGCCGAGGTTGATTTGAATGTCGGCATGGTCGTGAGCGGGGTTGGGATAGAACTGTCCAAAGGACTGCTCTGTTTCAACGGGGTCGATGGCGACAAACGGATGAGGAGCCGCATTGGTGTCGAGGTAGGTGCGATTGGCATCGAACACAAATGTGATGTCGTTCATGGGACGAGGATCGGTGGAGAAGTCGTAATTGACGCTGTCCAACACTTCCTCGGTGCCATCGTAGAAGAAACTGTAGTAGCCGCCCTGATGAGCAGTCATAGGTTTGGTGATAGTCTTGCCGTTGTTGCTGGTTGCGCTGATGTAGTATTCGTATGTAATCATCACAGGGCGCAAAGAGATGACGGTGTCGACGCCACTGATTGTGTCGTAATCATAGTGATAGACATATTCTTCGATAGGGACGATGATTTGTGTCGTATCGGTAATGATGGTGTCGTAGCCCACAACCACGGTGTCGATGCTGAGGAGGGTGCTGTCGATAATGGTGTAAGGGTTGTAGGCAGTATCCAAGATACGGTCGTTGAGGTCGGCTGTAGGAATATGGCCCGAGAACTTGTTGCCGTTGGCCACAAGCGAGACAGTGTCCCAATCACCTTGGCCCATGCTATCGTTGACGCGATAGACACATTCGGCATGGCTGATGCCGCTACGGTTGGTGATGATGGCACTGATGGGTATATCGTGACCACGCATGGCCACAGCATTGCCCACAACGCTCTTGTGGAGAATGCGGACGGGGTTGTCGGCAGGGATCTGCTTCGTGACACAGTGGAGAGCACCGCCCGAGCCGTCGAACTCACGAACATCGATGGGATAGATGGTGTAGCCAGGGTAGGCGGCCTTGAGCGCCTCAATGTTCGCACGATCCCAAGCAGCCGTAGGTTGCCCGTTGCTGACAGCGGAGAAACAGGGCTGGAGAATGAGGTCGTTGACGAAAGTGTGATTGCTATACGTGCGGGTGTAATAATAATCGTAGTCGCTCTGCGAAGGGAAGTTTCCACCATTGTCGGTGCTGGGGAAAGGAATAGTGCTCTTGTAGTAAGGACGGTCGAAGATGCTGGTGTAGGAGCAGAGAGAGTCGATGTTGCGGGCACCCGTGCGATAATCCGTCCAGTTGCTGTAGATAGAAGGCATGACGGAGAAAACGAAACCATTTTCTTCGCACATATCGGCATAAAGGTCGACATGACCGGTGCCTCCGTCGTACCGATAAGCCGTCAGCACATGGGTCTCACGTTGTCCCAAAAGGTCGTGCAACGCCTGACGTGTCTGAGCATTGGAGAGGGGGGATTTGGACATATAGTGAATGCTGCTGGTGTTGCGGCCATCCCAGGTAAGCTGACCCCGATAGTCGGCATTGTTGCCATAGACGGCATCGCTGGTGAAAAGGAGACCTGCACCATCCACGAGGCAGTTGCCTCCCTCCCACTCGATCGTGTTGATGTAATTAGGGATACCCATCTGGCGGGTGATGTGCGAAGGAAGCGAGTCGTCGAGGGCACGACCGGGATAATACTCAAAGTCGAGCATAGCCACGCTGTCCTCATCGCCGTGATAGAAACAGATGGGGCCGCAGTCGCGATACCAGAACGAGTTGCCGGCACCGATGATGAAACGGACATTGTCGCTGCGGAGGTGCTTGCGGTTGAGTGTGCGGAGCACCTTGGCCGTATCGTCCTCACTCTCCACACGCACCCAAGCCTCGGCACCGCCCTTCTGGATGCCGTCCATCAAATAGAAAAACGTCATACCGAAGCTGCTGTTGGTGTCCATAACACATTTGTAAGGGCCATAGATGCCGGTTGAAGTCCACCCACGGGTGCTATATTTCAGATACTCTGCCACACCCGTGACCACAGGGTCGGCCAGATAAGTGCCCGCACCGAGGTTGGTATCGGGTTTATAGGAATAATAGGGGCAGACAACGATGGCCTGCACCTCCTCCCATTCGCCCGGGAACCACACACGGTCTTCGGGCAGGGCTTTGACATTCTTTGCAGCGGGAGCCGTCTCGCCGATGGGGAAAGCCTCGTTGACCTGGTGCGAGATGTCGCGCTGATGTTTGAACTGGCGCCACGACTTTTGCAATTCCTCTTCCGACATATTGCTCTGAGCCATCACAGAGAACGAAACGGCCAAGGCCATCAAGGCAAAAAATAGTTTTTTCATTGATAATTTTTTTTATTTTTTTCTTCGAAACAATTGTTCTCTCACCTCGGCTTGGTGAATGG
>JAZUFY010000150.1:0-35423 GCA_045640925.1 Bacteroidales bacterium | reverse complement strand
TGATCGCTCCACGGTTGGCCTCCATCTGCTGCAACAACGTGCGCACCTGTGGGTTGTTAGGACCTGCATTATTGACCAATTTGCGATACTGAAGCATCTGCGTATTATACTGATTAATCATACCCTGAACACTGGCATCCGAAATGCCCACATTGGCGGGAAGCAACTCATCCTTATTGGCCGGATCAGACATATATGATTTAATATATTTAATAAGCGTAAGCTCGGTTTCCAACGCAACAACCTCTTCGGTATATCTCGTACCCGTTTCCAACAAAGCGCCCGAAGCACTTGCCAAATCGGGCAGACGCGAACTCTTCTTCAACTGCTCAACCTTTGCATCCACATCGTCCAATTCACCAGAAATCAGAGCAATACGGTCGGACACAAACTGTTCGGTCTTTTCTGCGACCTTGTTCTTGTCATTAATACCGTCTTCATTATAAACGTCAACCAAAGTATTGACCACCTCGTTTGCACGGGCCTCATTATCATCCTCATACGTGATGGAAAGAATCGAAGCCATCTTGTCGACACGGGTCACCGAAAGCTTCCTCAACATCTGATAAGCCTTACTTTGTGCAGGGCAGGAAGCCATATCAAAAGTCACACCCACCAGATTATTCGAGAAACGTGCGGTTTTATCAACGGTGAACGAAACGCTGCTGCCCACAGAAACAGGTTCGGCATAATAAGCCGTGCCCTTAACATTGCACTTCTCTGCCTCCAAACGGACCACCCTATAGTCATAGCGGTTGCCATCTCTTGGCGTAACTTCCACAGCAATACTCACTTCCGGGCGCTCGTCGATTTCGCTGAACACCTTCATCTCAAGAGGCTTATCCTTATAATATGAAATCTTCTTAAAAAGACTATTTCTACTGCAAGTATTGTTCAGATTGAGACGAGTGACCACATTCTTCATCAGCGACGAGGATTGGAGCAGATAGATTTCATTCTCCAACGAATGCATACCGTTGTCCATACCCATGCTGTTGAAAATGGCATCCATGTTTCGGGCCTGATAGCCACCCTTGCTCTGTTCGTCACGAACCATGATCTTGGCGGCCTGTCCGTAAGTCTTAGGCTTGGTCTTGTAAATCACGGCCGAAAGCACCAGGCACACAAACAGCGAGATGACAAACCAATACCAGTTGTTGAAAACCAAGAACACGATATCACGCAGATTCAGGCCGTTCTCGGACTCCTGCTGGGCATTGGCACCCTGAGGATTTTGTGAATTTTTTAATTGTTGATTTTCCATAAATTAATATTTTGTACAGCGGAAAAATCTGTTAATTGAATACTTATCTGTTTGCGTAGTACTTCGACAAGATGTAGTAATAGAAGCAGGACGAGAGCACCGAGATAACCGACAGGCCGCTCGAGATATAAGTCATAATCATCGGGTCGCGCTCGGCAGTCTTCTTCTTCTTCATATTGGGCTCGACGTAAACCACATCGTTCTGATGCAGATAGTAATACGGTGAACTGAAAATCGATTTCGAAGAAAGGTCCACCTGGCCGATGATACGCTTGCCGTTCTCCTCACGAATAATCGTGACATTATGACGCTGGCCATAAATGGTCAGGTCGCCCACCATACTGAGGGCTTCGAAAATGGTAAGGCGCTCACCCGAAATAACCAACTGGCCGGGACGGGCAACATCACCCAACACACAAACCGTGAAGTTCATCAGCTTGACAGTCACCACAGGGTCGGTGATGTGGCCGTCTTTAATCAACTGCTGTTCAATCATCTTAGCCAATTCGTTATGCGTCAAACCCAAAACATGGAGCTTGCCCAAAACGGGGAAAATAATGTCACCATCGTGATTGACGAGATAGCCCGAAACCGCCGAAGTGCCAGGGTTCATCACCGTACCGTTGAAAACGGCAATCTTGTTGGTTTCCTGATTAAACTGGATGGTCGACTCGGGCGTCTCGCTCTCGACATAAATGCCAAGAAGGTCGTTAGCCTGAATACCACCCGAAAATTGGCCTTGCAAAGCAAAGGAGGAATCGCGCTGTGCATCGGCGATGTAGGCGATTTCCTCAGGCGCATGACAAGAGGCAAACAAAACAGCAAAGAATGCTACTGCCAGTAATAATCTATTAATTTTCATTATTAATAATTTATTTATTCCACTATAATTCAACAAAATAATCAAGCCATAGCAACTATTGGACATAATTATTTATCATGCAAAGATACATTTTTTTTTTAATATATTCTAAATTAGAATAAAAAAATTCTCATTTTTAATAATTACGCCCTTGTCAACCTTATCCTCATGATAAATGCGTTATTTGTCCTTCGACACATTCGGATAAGAACGAAGGGAGGATGATGGGAGGATATTGGGAGGATATTGGGAGGATATTGGGAGGATATTGGGAGGATATTGGGAGGATATTGGGAGGATATTGGGAGGATATTGGGAGGATATTGGGGGAGAAAAGTTCAAAAAAATTTTCTTTTTTAGAAAAAAAGGTGTACTTTTGCAAAATCGATATTTGGAAAACCATGCAGGCATTTCTATTAGCAGCAGGACTCGGGACAAGATTGCGCCCACTCACCGACAGCCGACCCAAAGCGCTCGTTGAAGTGAATGGTATCCCTTTGCTCAAAATCAACATAGACAACCTCATCCGGCAAGGTGTATCGAGGATTGTGGTTAATACGCACCATTTTTCGGAAATGGTTGTGAACTACATAAAAGAACGGTCTTGGGACGCGGAGATTCTTATTTCGGACGAAAGCGACATGCTTTTAGATACGGGTGGCGGGTTGAAGCACGCCTCCCCACTCTTCCGCAAAGACGAGCCTATACTTATACACAATGTGGACATTCTTTCACATATTCGGGTATCTGATATTTTATCGCAACATTCTCATAGTATGAATCTTGCAACACTTGCGGTAAGCCGACGCGAGACTTCGCGATACCTGCTCTTTGATGAGCAGAAGCAACTGGCAGGGTGGCAGAATCATACTACGGGGGAGACGAAATGGGTCGATATGCCTACAGAACAAGTTGAATCTATGGCTTTTAGTGGTATTGCCATGGTTGAGCCACAACTCCTCGAACTGTTTCCCGAAGCCGACCACCCCTACCCTATCGTCCCTTCCTATCTTGATATTTCCAAAAACCATAGAATCAGTTACTTTCTTCATAGGAAAGAGGACTGGTTGGATGTGGGAAAACCTGAAACACTAAAACAAGCACAGCAATGGAATCTTTTTTAAAGGAAATAGCCGCAAAACTGCGTGAGAATCACCCTGACGACCTCAACCAGGTGACCGTTGTTTTCAACAATCGCCGATCGGGATTGTTCCTTCGTCGCCAATTTGCCCAAATGGGGGAACAGCCTTTCTTCCTCCCCCAAATCATGGGAATGGACGAACTTGTGGCTCAATTGGGAGGGCTTGAGATAGTCCCTAACGAGTTCATTCTTTTTGAATTGTTCGATATTCACCGCAATCTCGACATCAAAGGCAGGAGGTTCGAAACTTTTGAGCAGTTCATTTCGTTTGGCGACATGATGATGTCGGATTTTTCGGAGATTGATTTGTACATGGCCGATGCGAAACAATTGTTCAGCAACCTACACGACATCAAGACTTTGCAGGAGTGGGATGTGGAGTTGGGGAGCATCGACGAAGCAAAGAATCCGTATCTGGACTTCTACAAATCGCTGTATCAATATTATACGAAACTGCACGAGCGGCTCTCGTCGCAGGGGAAAGCTTACAGCGGCATGGCTTACCGATATGTTGCGGAGAAGATCGAATCTTTGTCTGAAAAGATACGTTCAAAGCACATCTATTTCATTGGTTTCAACGCTCTTTCGGCTTGCGAAGAGAACATTATTCTGCATTATGTGAAACGGGGTATGGGCACCCTTTATTCGGATGGTGACGCCTATTATTTTGATGACAGAAACCAGGAGGCAGGCTTTTTCCTCAACAAGCACAAAGCGGACTTCCCTTCGATAGGCAATTATGAGAATCATTTCAGTTGCGGACATAAAAACATCACCATTGTAAGCTGTCCCGAGAGCGTTATTCAAACCAAATATGCAGGGGAACTGCTGGCTCAAAAGATTCAAAAAAGTGAGAATAATCAGCTGGAAAGAACCGCTTTGGTATTGGCTGACGAGAGCCTGTTACTTCCTGCGCTAAACGCTTTGCCCCAGCAGATTACCACTGCGAATGTCACCATGGGGTTCCCCTTCGTCGGCACCTCTGTACACACCCTCATCCTCAAACTGTTCTCGCTGCACCAACGTCGTAGAGGTAGTGCTTTTTATCATCAGGACGTCCTCGACATCCTTTCCGACTACTGCATCACCCGCCTGCTCCAAACCGAGGACATGCACGCCCTGGTATCGGCCCATCTGTCGAAAGGGCATTTTATCTATGTCACACGCGAAACAATTAAAGAGATATGCCCTCAGGCGAAAGACATCATGTTCCTGTTTTGCGAAGAGGAGCCCTCGCCCAAAGTATTCTTCGAACTGACGCAACAACTGATAACAGCTTTGTATGGAAGCAAGTGCCTTGATACCAACTTGAAAGAGAAAGAAGCACTGGCATGTCTACAACGGATTTTGGATTATTTCCAAGAGATTCAGCAACGCTACAACTATATCGACACCCTCAAAGTGCTGCAGAAAATCTACCTTCGACTGGCACAAAGACGATCCGTGGCCTTCTATGGCGAGCCTTTGCAGGGGTTGCAGATTCTCGGAATGCTCGAGACACGAAATCTGGACTTCCAAAACATCATCCTCCTCTCTGCAAACGAGGGGACATTGCCCTCGGGAAGAAGCAGCAACTCGCTGATTCCATACTTTTTAAGGGTGGCTTTCAAGATACCCACCTATCACGAGAAGGATGCTGTGTATGCCTATAACTTCTATCGCCTGATACAAAGGGCCGAGAACATACATATCCTCTATACCACTGATACCAACGGTATTGGCAAAGGAGAGCCCAGCCGATTCATCCTTCAGCTACGCAACGAACTCGCCAAACGTTACCCCGAGAACATCACCATCAACGAAGAGGTGCTCTCCGCTTCCAATTCCACACCACAGATTCCTATACCCGACACACGGGAGAAGAGCGAGGCTACAGCGAAGCTACAGCGAAGCCTCGCCGAGAGAGGTCTCTCACCTTCGGCCCTCAACAACTACCGAAACTGTCCTCTCAAATTTTACTACGAAAACATCCTCTCTATCCGTGAAAACGATGAGGTGAGCGACGAAATGGATCAATCCGAATTGGGCACCTGCATACACAATGTGTTAGAAAACGCCTACAAGCCTTTTGTGGGGAAAAATCTCACGAAAGAGGCTTTGCAGAAGGTGTTGGATAATCTTGATACATATATTGATGAAGCATTGAAAGAGCAATTCCAACACGGGCGCAATCACGAGGGAAGGAACCACCTTCTTGAATCGGTGGCCAAAACTCAGCTGTCCAATTTTCTCAAAGGGGAAATCAAACAGCTCGAAAAGAGCGAGATAAAGATTGTGGGTTTGGAGCAAGACCCCCACTATTATCTCAATGTGGATGTCGATGGGGAGAATGTAAGAGTCAAAATCTATGGTCGTTACGACCGCATAGATATGAAGGATGGGATTTTGCGGATTGTGGATTACAAGACAGGGCGTGTGGAGGAAAAAGATTTGATTGTGAAGGATGCCAACCCCGACTTGATGAATGTTTCGGACAAATGGTTCCAGGTGATGACATACGCATGGCTATATCAACGCAACAAGAATGAAAGCCAATCATTTGTTTCTGGAATAATGCCTCTCGGGAGACTTTCGGCCGAGTTGATGGGTGCCTCGTGGGAAGAGCATACAGTTATGAATGCCCAACAGATTGACAAATTTGAGGAATTGTTGAAGGAACTTGTTGCCAATTTGATGGATCCAAAGATACCTTTTGAGGCCAATCATGAGAGCAAAAGTTGCAATTATTGCCCTTTTGCTGAAACTTGCCAACAAAAAATGCTTGCAAATCAAAAATAAAACGTATATTTGCAGATTAATTCATGGGTAGCGTTTTAGATCGAAAAACGACCTAAAATCATGAATGTTATTTTGTTGTGTAAATAAAAATATATAGATAATAAAGATGAGAAAAGTTCTTTTTACCCTCTTTGTAGCATCAATGGTCTTGCTGACCGGCTGCAGTGGATTGTCGAAAATGAAATCCGACAGCAAAAAAATCCGCTATCAGGCCAACCCAGATCCCGTTGAGACGCGAGACAACAAAGTCGTTGTTAATTTCACCGCGTCGGTACCCGCCAAATACTTCCGCGATAACGTGGCACTCTTCATCCAGCCCGTTTTCACTTGGGAAGGCGGATCGACCCCGTTAGACCCCATCACCGTCAAAGGCGAAAAGGTTTCGGGACCTGGCACGACTATCAACTATTCCACAGGTGGCCGCTTCACTTACAACGATGTTTTGGACTACAAACCCGGTATGGAAACCGGTAAGGTCACCTTGGCACCTGTTGGATATAAGACTTCGGTGGTCGACGACGAGGCTCTCTTTGCAGAAGACATTGTAGAGAATGACAAGGGTATCGTTTTCCCCACGGTCCTTATCTCGAACGGAGTCAACACCACGTCCGAATGGATCGACATCCGTGGCAATATCTCCATCGCCCCCATTAACTATAATAAGAAGCAGGGCGTTGTCGAAACTGCCGACATTTATTTCCCCAATGGCACTTCGACCCTTGACTGGGGTTGCGACATGAATGTTAAGTTTGATGCCCGCAACACCGTCGAAGACCTCAAGCGTGTGATGTTGGAGAATGGCCTTCCCAAGCAAATCACCATCACCGGCTGGGCTTCTCCCGAAGGTGAAGAGACCCACAATACGGGCGTTTCCAAGAACCGTGCCGATATTGCCACCGTCGAGTTGCGCCGTGTTTTGGACGATGTGCTCACCGTTATGGCACGACGTGCCAAGGTCAAACCTCAGGATTTGGAATACTACAAGCACAATCAGCTGAAGCAGATGATTATCACCACCCGTGCTGCCGGTGAGGACTGGGTGCACTTTGTGGTGATGGTCGAAG
This sequence comes from Bacteroidales bacterium, assembly GCA_045640925.1. Classification (GTDB taxonomy): domain Bacteria; phylum Bacteroidota; class Bacteroidia; order Bacteroidales; family P3; genus Colimorpha. Next base: position 28,314 of record JAZUFY010000150.1, on the reverse strand, counting down.
AGAGCGGCATCCAGGACAAGCACGCCATTGTCAACGTTGTCGAGACCCAGCAGAACCTCGTGAAACGCGAGCAGATGATTAAGAACTACACCGAGACCTATCCCGAGTTGGAACGCGACATCTTCCCAAATCTGCGTCGTGCACAGATTGCCCTCTACTACTCCGAGGCTCGCAAGACCGATGTGGAACTGGCAAAACAGGCCACGCTGAATCCTTCCAAACTCACTTTCGACGAACTGATGTATGCCGCCTATATCAACTATAACTACGACACTAAGATGAAATACTACAAGTGGGCTACCGAGAACCACAGTGCCGAATGGGGCGCTTGGAACAATGCCGGAGCCGTGGCTTTCTATCTGGGCGACTATGACGAGGCTGAGCGCTACTTGAAAGTGGCTCGCGACCTTAACCCCCACAACCCCGATGTGTTGAACAACACCGGTCTGCTTTGCTTGGCACAGAAAGACTACACCCTCGCAAAATACTATTTTGAAGAGGCCAAACGCCAAGGCAGCACCGACGCTGATGCCAATATCACCATCCTCAACCTGAAACGCGGCAACTACGAAGAGGCTCAGAAACTGCTCAAAGGCACCACCTGCAGCTACAATCTGGCTTTCTCTCAGCTGATGAACGACCAAACCGATGCCTGCATCCGCACCCTCAACTGCTGCCTTGACCAAACTGCCGAAGTCAACTACCTCCGTGCCGTTGCTTACGCTCGTCTCGGCGACCGTGAGAACTGCCTCAAGAACCTTCAGGCTGCTGTCGACCAAGAGTATGAATACAAGCGCAAAGCCGCTGTCGACACCGAGTTCAAACAGTACTGGAACGACGAAGATTTCAAACTGGTCATCAAACTCTACTAAAACTATAGAATAATATAAAAAGGATGTAGGAATCTCACCCATTCCTACATTCTTTTTTAATGATAAAGAGAATATGAACATCTTTGCTTCCGCCAAGAGACAGATACCTAACATCATCACCCTCTGCAACCTCACTTGCGGAGTGATAGCCACGAACGCTGCTGTTCAGGGAGCGCTTACCAGTGCGGCATTCTTCATCTGCCTGGGCATACTCTTCGACTTCTTCGACGGCCTCTCTGCCCGCGCGCTGCATGTGGCCTCGCCCTTGGGCAAGGAGCTCGACTCCCTCGCCGACATCGTCACCTCGGGTGTCGCTCCTGCGTTCATCTTATTCCGTATTCTCAGTTGCGGTGCTTTTGCCGATACGCCCTATCTGGTGGCCTACGCTGCCATACTCATGCCCGCCTTCAGCGCATACAGGTTGGCCAAGTTCAATCTCGACACCCGCCAGTCCCATTCCTTCCTCGGCTTGCCCGTCCCATGCAATGCCTTGATATGGGCCGCTTTCGGCGTCCTTGCCGAGAGGGAGCTACCTTGGGCATCTTACGAATTCCTCTGGTACAGCATCGCAAACGCCTCTCTTATTTCCACCGAATGGACTTCAGCAATATTCTATAGCCCTGCCGGCATGATTGGGCTGGCAGTCCTCTCTATCCTTACCGATATCCTCATGATTTCCGAGATGCCCATGTTTGCCCTCAAGTTCAAGAACCTGAGTTGGAGAGACAACAAGCTCCGCTTCCTCTTCCTCATCGCCTGCGCGGCCTTGATTGTGCTGTTTGGCGTCTTCGGCATCATCCTCTGCATTATGCTCTACATCCTCCTCTCCCTCCTCACCCAAAAGAAAGCTGCCAATGAATAGCCCCAAGAATATCCTTATCGAAGACTACGACTACCCTTTGCCCGAGGAACGCATCGCCAAATTCCCCCTCGAGCAACGCGACCATTCCAAACTGCTTGTATACAAAGACTCCCAAATATCCGAAAGCCAATTCTTCCACCTCCCCGAGCTATTGCCAACCAACACTTTGTTGGTATTCAACAATACAAAAGTCATTCATGCGCGTCTCTTTTTTCAAAAGCCAACAGGCTCGTTGATTGAAGTGTTCTGCCTTGAACCATATCAGATGCCCGTGGCTCAAGCATTCGAGCAACGCGAGCACAGCACCTGGACTTGCTTTATCGGCAATAATAAGAAATGGAAAGAGGGCCCTTTGAGTCGCATTGTCAATATCGATGGTAACGATATCACCCTTACCGTCAATCGCAAAGAGGCCGTAGGCAACGCATGGATAGTTGATTTTGATTGGACAGGAGGTGTCAGCCTTGCCGAAATATTTGACAAGGCGGGTGTCATTCCCTTGCCCCCTTATCTGCACCGCGAGGCCGTGAGCAGCGACAATGAGCGTTACCAAACGGTCTATGCCAAATTGCAAGGATCGGTTGCCGCTCCTACTGCCGGATTGCATTTCACCCCAAAAGTGTTTGACGACCTCAAAACAAAAGGCATCAGTACCGACTTCATCACACTGCATGTAGGTGCGGGCACCTTCAAACCTGTCAACACCGCCACTATTGGCGAACATGAGATGCATGTTGAAAAAATTGAGATAGCCCGCCAAAACATCGAGTGTATCCTCAACCATTTCGGACACCCCATCATCCCTGTGGGGACAACCACTGTACGAACCATAGAATCAGTCTATTGGTTTGGGGTCAAATTGTCACAAAATCCCGACCTCGAAGCCATGCATGTGCTGCAATGGGACCCCTACGAACTGGCCGACAAAGCATTGTCTGCCGCCGAGGCCTACAAAAATGTACTTCAATGGATGGACCTCCATGAACTTGACACTCTTGATGGTGACACCCAACTGATGATTGCCCCAGGCTATAAATATCATGTTATCAATGGCCTCATCACCAATTTCCACCAACCGAAAAGCACCCTGCTACTTCTTGTCTCCGCACTTATCGGCGATACTTGGAAAGAATGCTACGACTATGCTCTTCGCAACGGATTCCGTTTCCTCAGCTATGGTGACAGCTGTTTATTCATGCCATAATAGCCAGCCATGAACATCCCCGCATTTCGTCCGCTGCATGAGCTATTTCAAATCATATATCCCTCGCTGTGTTGCCATTGCGAAGAACCTTTGATGGGCAACGAATCCAACCTCTGCACTCATTGCCTATCGCAAATATCCTGGTGTGACGACAATGCATCTCCCAACAACATCACCGAACAACGATTTTTGGGACGCATCCCTTTTGAAGCAGCCACATCCCTGATGTTTTTCCACAAAGGCAATGTTACCCAAGATATTATCCATCAAATCAAATATTATGGCAATATCCCTATGGCCAAACTATACGGACAATTGCTTGCAAACAAACTACAAGCCTCTGGACGTTTCGACAACATCGACGTCATAATACCTGTCCCACTCCATCGTCGCCGAAAAAGACAGAGAGGATACAATCAAAGCGAAATAATCTGCAAAGCCATCTCCTCCACATTACAAAAGCCAATAATGACAAACATCCTGTATCGCAAACAATACACTAATACCCAGACCCATAAAAGCCGACTTGACCGATTGGACAATATGAATGGCGTCTTTGCCATACGTCATTCCGAACAACTCGAAAACAAGCATATTCTGCTGATTGATGATGTAATCACTACCGGTGCCACAATCATAGGTTGCTACGATGCACTGAAACAAATTACCAATTCAAAACTCAGCATAGCCTCTCTTGCATTGACCATGGGATAATTTTTTTTGCACCATTCATTTTTTTTTACTAATTTAGTAAATTGATTTTTACATCAAAAAACAACATAAAAGAATAATATATAATAAAATACACAATTTTATCTATGAAATACAACCGCATCCTTTTGAAATTAAGTGGCGAATCCCTCATGGGAAAGCAGAGCTACGGCATTGCTCCCGAAATGTTGGAACAGTATGCACTCGATATTAAAAACGTTGTCGACAAAGGCGTCGAAGTCGCCATTGTCATCGGAGGAGGCAACATCTTCCGTGGCCTTAGCGGAGCCGCCAAAGGCATGGACCGCGTCCAAGGCGACTATATGGGCATGTTGGCCACCCTTATCAACAGCATGGCTCTGCAAGCCGAACTGGAGAAACAGGGACTCAAAACCGAACTCCTCAGCGGCCTGGCCATTGAGCCTATCTGCAAAGAGATGTCGCGTCGCCGTGCCATTGAGGCCATGCAGCAAGGCCGTGTAGTCATTATCGGTGGCGGTACAGGCAACCCCTTCTTTACCACCGACACCGCCTCAACCCTCCGTGCCATCGAAATCAAAGCCGATGTCATTCTCAAAGGCACCCGTGTCGACGGTGTCTACACTGCCGACCCCGAGAAAGACCCCACAGCAACAAAATTCAACACCCTCACTTTCCAGGAAGCCCTCGGAAAGAAACTCAAAATCATGGATCTCACCGCTTTTGCCCTCTGCGAAGAAAACAACCTGCCGATCTATGTGTTCGACATGAATCGTCAGGGCAACCTGCTCAAAGTGGTCACCGGTGAACCCATCGGAACAGAAATCATCAAAGGATAATCAACAAATCAATAATACTATGAACGACTTATCAAAAGCCTGTTTGGACGAAGCAAAAAACAGCATGCAGTCCGCCATCAACTTCCTCAACAAGGAACTTGAGAAAATCCGTGCCGGTAAAGCCAACCCTGGAATGCTCGACGGTGTGAAAATCGACTACTATGGCACCCCTACCGAACTCAGTCAGGTGGCCAACATCAACACCCCCGACCCCCGCAGCATCATCATCCAGCCTTGGGAGAAAACCATCATCGGAGCCATCAACAAAGCCATTCTCGACGCCAACCTGGGTTTCACACCCCGTCATGAAGGCGAAATCCTCCGCATCGTGATTCCCCCGCTGACCGAAGAACGCCGCAAAGAACTCTCCAAAGCAGCCAAAGTGGAGGTAGAGAACAGCAAAATCAACATCCGCAATGCACGTCGTAACGTCATGGACAAAGTCAAAAAACTCAAAGACAAATCTGTGCCCGAAGACGAGGTGAAACAGGTCGAAAAAGACCTTCAGGACATCACCGACAAGTTCATTGCCGAATGCGACAAAATCTATGCTGCCAAAGAAAAAGAAATCATGACAGTGTAACACCCCGTTGATGGATTAGGCAATATGATCATTCACACTTTCGAAACCTTACCATCAACCAACCAATATTGCGAACTCCTCGACCTCTCACAGATTGAGGAGTTCGCTGTCTATTGGGCCCAGGCGCAGACATCAGGCATCGGCCAACGAGGCAATCATTGGGCTTCCGAACCCAACAAAAACCTTACATTCAGCCTTGTTCTCAAACCCGCCTTTCTGCCTGTTGCCGACCAATTCTTGCTCACCAAAGTAGTGTCCATAGGCATCACCGACTGTTTGAGAAACATCCTGCCCACCCATGCCGACATACGCATCAAATGGCCCAACGACATCTATGTCGGCAACAGCAAAATCTGCGGCATCCTCATCTCCCACTGCATAACAGGCGGCCTTCTCGCCAACACCATTGTCGGCATCGGCTTGAATGTCAACCAAACCAGTTTCCCCGATTGGATACCCAACCCGACATCTGTCAAACTACTCACCCACAGTGAACTGGAACTCTTGCCACTCTTGACCGACTTAATCCTAAACATCCAAAACCGATACACCCAACTACGGGACAACCCCAACAGCCTCGATGCCGAATACCTTTCGCAATTGATGCAGCTTGGCGTCAAAGCCAAATATATCTATCACGAAAAAGAAATCACCGCAACCATCCTCGGAGTCAACCGTTTCGGACATCTGCAACTGATAACCGCTGAAGGCGAAACCCTCTCCTGCCAACTCAAAGAAATCCACCTCCCCCCGAATATTGCCCAATAACACCCAGCTCAAGTTTGCAACCCTAAAAATTCAAACACCTTACAAGAAAGAATCGCCCTCCCAGGCAAACACCCATAAACCCCTCATTTAAAATTCCTTTCGCAATCTTCATAAACGAAAATACCCACGAATATCCGTGAACTAGTGAAGCGTGGTCGCGACCGAATGGGAGTCCCGAAGGGATGCGAAGCACAATGCCCCAAAATGTTTTGTTACGAACAGACAGATTTTAGAGCGTCCCCTCGGGACGCAACTCTCACCCCTTCACATACCCCACACATCAGACATTCGTCTTGATATATGGGGTTAAAGCACCTGCGGTGAGGATGTCCATGCTGGACATATAATGCCCCAGTTTCCGTGCCGAAGGCACGACCCCACCAATGTCGGTGCTATAACCCCACACTCGCAGTGTGGGGTACAAGATGCCAAATAGTCTCAGCGTGCAGACAGCACGCTCTAAAAAATTAGTAAACAATGGAATGAGAATATTCCATAATTGTCGCTGCGAGGCACAATTGGAAGTTAGTTCTGTCCTTCAAGTTAGGTATAGGTGTCTCCGTAATGGTCTCGCTCCAAAATCAGCATGGGGTGATGAGTTGGTAACACCTGGATGACATCCGGGTCACTCCTATAAGTGACATAGTAACGACCATATCATTACGCAATAGTTACCAAACATAGTTCAATAAACGGGAGTAATAGGAAGTCTTAATCATTCACCTGCAATTGTTCTGCGAAGGCGATTGATAGAAAGTCATCTGGTCGGCGGTGATGCCGAACGGGGCTGCGGCGGTCACAAGCGAGTCGCGCTCCTGGTCGGTAAAGAAGTCGCCCACGATGAAGAACTCCACTGTCGAATGGCGAGGGGTATGTTCAATCTTCTGGTCGTAGATACGGTTGTCGCCCACTGCCTTCCGTGCCTCCACAAAGGCATCCACCGCACGGTCGAAGTTGTTCTGCTTGACAAGCCTCACCGCCGTGAGTATGCTGGGCACCATCACTGCCAGAACGACCACAACCATCGTCCACCGCAGACGCCGCTGCCGCCTTTGCTGTCCAAGCACATCGCTGCCAGCCTTAGGATACGAAACCACGGGAAAATGAAGGTACTTCACACCGAGGAATGTGGCCAAAGCGATGAAGATGCTGTTGATGGAAAAAAGGTAGAGTGCCCCCAGGGCGTACCTCCAATTCCACAACGCAATACCATAGCCCACTGTGCAGAGTGGCGGCATCAATGCCGTGGCGATAGCCACGCCCGAGATGACCGTGCCACGCTCCTTGCGGGCCGTCTCAAGTATGCCCGCACTGCCACCTACGAAGGCTATAAGCACGTCATATATTGTAGGTTGGGTACGTGCCAAAAGCTCGGAAGGGTTATTCATGCGGAGCGGGCTGATGGTGAAATAGAGCGACGACGCAACCAGGCTCACCCCCACCATAACAGCCAAATTTTTCAGCGCCTGCCATATCAGCCGGGTGTCGTGGATGCCCAACCCCATGCCGAACCCCAGGATGGGACCCATCAACGGTGATACAAGCATCGCACCAATGATGACAGGGATAGAGTTGCAGTTGAGGCCGATAGAGGCGATGATAATGGCACATATCAGGATGAGCACATTTGGGCCACGGAAAGCAATGTTTTTGCGAATCATAGCCTCGGCAGCCCCCACGTCGAGTTCGCCCTCCAAGTGAATCAGCCGTTTGAGATAGGCTCGCAACAGAGAAAGCAGCCGTTTGGTTTTTTGAGCCACCCGAGCCACGAAATTGAGGCGGCTGACATCGTCGATCACGACCGGATCGAGGTCATTGCGTTCGGAAAGATTGGTTTGGTTCATGGTTGAAACAGTTTTTTCGACTGCAAAAATACAACCTTTTCACCAATCGTTTATATCTAATTTCTCAATACCCCTATTGATGCCCGAAACCGCAGCAACGAAAGAATCCAGACGCAATAGGAAATCAACAAAACACAGCAGGGCAAACGCATGAAAGACAGTCAAAATTTGGAGATATCACTCCTGTATCAAAATTTGCAAACATTCGTTTCCAATTGAGACAAAGCAAACAAAGGGCAAATCCTCACATGGCGCACCTCATTATCGGCTTCCTTGTCGATGTAGTCAAACTCACCATAATTCTCTAATGAGCATCGTATGGCAGAATGAATGTTCTTCTCCCTCATAAACAGCCATAGGCTCTTCATACCACCTTGTTTGCCAACTTTCACCTCTATGGGAAGCACGTTTTGGTTGAATGTATTTATATAATCCACCTCCGAATTGGAGTTTTTAGCCATCCTATGCCAGTAGTACAGCTCATGACGCAGATTGGGTGTTTTGTTGTGCAGCATCTCCAAACCTGCAACCATCTCTGCCATCGGCCCTTTATTAACCAAATCCACCTCGTTGGAGGTAAGAATATGAGTAGTAAGCTCATTACTACTGCCCGTGGCCATATTCAATAACCGCAAGGCCAAACCCGTATCAAGCAAAAGCATCTTACGATAGTTGGCATCAGCTTCGGAACCTAAAGGAATGCCGTTTGCATCCGAATGGGTTACAGGAATTATCAGCCCCGCCATTGTAAGCATTTCCAACGCCTTCTTCACCTCCGAAGCCTTGTAATCCCCTGGGACTTTTGAATATACAAATTTTTCTGTCATCTGTTCGACTACACTCCGCAAAGTCTGTCTCAGCAACATCGAGTCGGTCTTTTTTCTGTATTTTGAGAAATCGTCTTCGTATGACACAACAATATCATCCTGAATTTCCTGACAGGCCACATAGTCGTGCGCCTCAACCCATTTGCTTACCGCCTCGGGCATACCTCCCACAAGAATATAGGTTCTGAAAAGAGCAACGATTTTCTCGTACAGGGGTGTCGGTAGAGGATTGCTTGCCTGTGCCTCATTGCGGGCTTCGACAAGTCGTTTTTCTCCATTGGCCATCAAAAACTCATCAAAAGTCATGGGGAACATAAACATGGAATGGATACGACCAACACCGAAGGTGGGGATTTCCTCAAGAGCGAATTCCAACAGAGACCCTGCCGCAACAACATGAAGGTCAGGTAAATCTTCTTTGAAGAAGCGTAGCGACATTATAGCTTCTGCCGACATCTGAATCTCGTCGATAAAGAGCAATGTCCTCCCTGGTTCAATAGACTTACCTGCCATGACAGCCAACTGTGAAACAATTCTTTCCACATCCAAATCCTTCTTAAAGATGTCAATATAGGATGGATTCTTTTCAAGGTTTATCTCAACAAAAATCTCGAATTTTTCACCCAGATGACGCACCGCAGAAGACTTGCCCACTTGACGAGCACCACGCAACAAAAGCGGTTTGCGAACTTTCTTTGATGCCCAATCTTCAAGCCATTTGTCTATTAGTCTATTGTAATACATGCGATTATACTATATATATGATGCAATATTTTCATTGCAAATATACGAAAAAAATACAAAATCCAAGGATATAATTTGCCAAAATCGGACAAAATCCAAGGAAATAATTGAGATTGTCTCAAATTGATGTGACACAATTTCTCAATCATATAAACTACATTAAGTGCCTTGACAAAACGGGCATGATGCGGCCATGATGCGGGGTCTAAACGGGGTTAACCCCGTTAAGACCCCGATAAAACCCCGATAAGACACTTCACTTGAGCGAACCATGACAACTGATATGACCAATTTGATGGACGAGGGCCAATTGTTGCTTTTCTTCATTCGTTTCGTTCGTTTCATTCGTTTCACACCATGTAACGCATTGATATAAAATTTACTACGGTCGAGAAAACGAATGAAAAAACGAATGAAAAAAGCATACAAAAAATACTCATAACAAAATGATTCTACGATAGATACAGCATGCGAAACGAATGAAACGAACGAAACGAATGAGATTGCAGCAGCAGAACTTGATTGGATCAATTTTCTTCAGGTCGTGCTGAAGCATTTGCAATCCGTTTTTATGTCCTCGAAAACTTCGAATTTATAGAATCCACCTTTAATAGTAACTGCCAATTAATTGCCAACTAACTGCCAATTTTGGCAGTTAGTTGGCAGTTGGAATCATTCTTGGCAGTTGTATTATGGGTTATCTGCCACGATTGTATTATTTTTATAAATATCTTTATATAAGCATTTTACAATTTATATTCACAATAAAAAACCAAAAGTATGGCAGTTGAACGAGAGCAACTGCCAAGTTTTTTGGCAGTTTGTATGATTTTATATGTGGAGACTTTTTTTGGCAGTTGGTGAAAAAATTCTCGCAGGAAGTCGTGCATCGAATCGTCAGAACCCTCATCAATGGAAACACCTTCCTCCAGCGATGAACAATCCCGTTTGTCACCATCGTCAGTTCGTCGTAATGGATGTTGTTATGTCGCGGATTAAGAATCCTGATAGCATTTTGTAACAGAGTACAAATCCGCCACAACGGGGGGATAAAAGGGGTCTTATCGGCATATCCACCGTTAAGACCCCGCTGTGTGGCCGCTACAAACTAATTTTGTCAGTGGCTCATTTTTTTAATTGGACACTAATGAAAGGTTATATTGATTATTGTGGTAAAATAAATTGGAGAAAATCGATTTGAGGATTCGAATCTCTAAAGGTCGAGAGTATTTTCTCTTTCCATTCTTTGGATGGTTGAATATTGAATTGAAACCCATGATCTTGCGTGGCTATTTTGAATAGCCATTCCCGATAATCTTCAAGATTTTGAGAGGGCGAACATTGCGGAAAAGCAGCTCGTCGAATCAGTTGATGCGTATCAAAGGTCCCATGCTGCGAATCGAAACCAACGATCACTTTGCCATAAGGAGCATCACCGACAAATAATTCGTCATATACAAAGATGCTCGCGCGTGATTGTGTCGGACCATCTTCATCCTCTACGATTCCATAATAGGAAGGACGATATAATAAAAGCACCCTGTTAGCATGCAATTCAAAGCCACAACTCAAATCGGACAACATAGGGATTTTTGCGCCGCCTCTTGTTTCCAACGCACGGGAGAGATGAGACACAGCAACAATACAGATGCCCAACCTAAGCGCAATGCTTTTTAATTTTTTCCCCAATTCATAAAAATCATACGTTTTCGACAGTTGACACATATCTTCTGGAGTGTCCAAGAAGATAGTTCGTACACCCCATTTTTCAACCATTTTTTGACAAAGGTCTTCGATGCTCTTGCAAGAAAAACGCGTCATTGACAACAGATAGAGAGGTGGATGTTTGCCCCCTATCAAGTTGGCTGTGCTATACGATTTCCCATCAAGTTCAATTTTGGTTCCCACCTCAACCGAGATGGACTGCATAATCCTTTGAGCCAAAGTTTTTTCGTTATAGTCCATAGAGACATAGGCTGTTGGTATGCCAAATACCATGGACATGTTGCGAGCGATAGTCAAAGCCAGCATCTTATGTCCCATAACAGGACGTCCGGCTATCACTACCAGACCTTCGGCATGGAATCCGCCACAGGTGTAATCCATTTCAGGAACTCCCGTCAAGAGTTTTTCTGTAGAATCATCAATGTTTTTGTCGGAAATCAGCTGATCAAAAGGAATCCCACAAGGATCCTCAGTGGTTATTGACCTGTTATTGTATTTCATATTCAAAAAATTATATTTTCCAAAAAGTCCTATCAAAATTTCTATTATAAAATGTACCAATTGAGGCACCTCAATTGGTGCTCATCCCTCACGGTCGCGCGTGGGCTTTACGCTCATCAGACCTGCAAATTATGTCAGCCGATTACAGCTGGCGAAAGTCTTTAATAGCAAAGACTAATTCAAATCTTAGATAGGACATTTTATTCATATCAAATTATCAAAAAGGAGTTTTGTCATCATCCATCAGCCAGTCCAAGCCATCATTGGGAGCATTTTCAGTAGTTGTAATATGAGGGTTGGGTGTCGGCAAAGGATTCCACCCCTGGGTTTGCGGTTGCACAGCGTTGTAAACTCCCGTACATCTGAGTGAAGTAAAATACCTTCCATCGCTGGCTTCTCTGCTTTCGGGGTAGAAAAACACACGCAGAGGCGTACCCACGACCAAACTTTCCAGGCCTTGCAGCCTATCGCTACCCATCATCTCGAAATAAACGGGCTTGGGGTAGTCTCCCTCGCGCATAATTACAAAACCGCCCTTCTTTATAGAGCCACCATCCTTCAGGTTGATGTCCACCGTCGGACAAATCTTCATCAAAGTACCTTTAATTTCCATAATGATTCACTTATTAATTTATCGGCAAAGATACAACGGGCGTGCGAAAAGTATTTGCGGAGGACTGAGAAAGCACTTGTTTTGTGTTCTATTATAGAGTGCATTTATTTCTTTTCCAAATGATAGCTTTACCAATCTTCAGGAACATATTCCCCATCCAAGATTGCATCCTCGTATCGTTCTTGGTCAAAATTTCCTTCTGAATCGAAAAAATCATTGAATGATGTGCCAGGGAGACAATTCTCATCGCAATCGTCATTTCTTCGGTGAGTTTTCTTGTAGGTTCTGACTGGTAGTAGCGGATTTAGGTCGTGGAAAAACACCTCATGCTTCACACCATCCTTTACCACTGTTGTGCTGAACCTGTTCTTGCCTAAAAATTTCCAAACTTCATCATATTCCACAGGTAGGACAGCTTCGCCCTTTTCATTAATGATGCCCCATTTGGCATAGTGCTCTGAGTGTTTCTTGAAATCGTCTCTAACATATTGCTCGATTTCAATGGGGTCTGATATGGATGATGAATTATCCTCATCAATACTCATTATCATTTTAATATTATTGGTATTGAGAGTTCTGCCTTTCGTTCTCACACGGCACAAACCGCTATCAAATCCCTCAATCCATTCGTATTTTCCAAATGGCACCACAAACACGCTATTATTCACTACACCACAACAGCCATTCTTTAATCGGATGATTTTTACATCGCCATATTGTTCAATAGCTTTGACTTTACCTCTCAATTCGCTTTCGATAAATTTATCTTTGGACTGCATTTGTTCCTCAAGTTTTGAGATGGCGTTTGCGTTTTTTACAAATCCTTTTTCATCCATTTTGTTTTTCCTTTCTTTTTTCTAATGCAAAGATACAGCGATCTTACGAAACCTATTTTCGGATTAGGGGTTGTTTGTTTTTGTTTTGAAAAAAATTTGTTTTGCTGAGAATATGCTAAAACGATGACAACTATGTTGGCTAATAGGTTAGTTAGATGAATATTTCATCGTGATTTTTAATTTGCATCATACGATACTATTCAATCACCTTCGCATCCAAGTACTCCTTTGTCTTCATGTGGTATTCTATCACTATGGATTCTCCTATACTTGAAAAAACATATATCTATCCCTGCAAAATCATTAAATATCTAGATGAAGATTGCGAATTACCAACACACCATCGTCCCCAACTGCAAGAAGCCGTTTTTCATCAGATGAGAATGCCGCAGCTGCAACATTCCCCGCTTTTCGAGTTTTGGGAGACGTTCCATAGATACCTTCTCCAAAATCATTGTAATGTTCAACACACTTGTCAAAATTCTCCACTTTATGAATAAAAATATTTCCAGACGGTTGATGTCCCCATTCTATATTGGGGTGATTGGTGAAATCTATATAATTTTGGTTAGATAACGCTATATATTGACCTGACGGACTAAAACAGAGCAAACTTTTTCCGGGGGCTATTTCTGTGTGTTGGTAATCTTGTTCTGCTTTTACAAGAAAAGTGTTTGCATGACTATCGTAGTAGGCTACATTCCCATCATTACTGAACATTGACATCCAAACCGCATATAGGTCGTTTTCCTTGTCTCTTCTAACAACTATTTTTTTCGCTTTAATATCATATATTTCAAATACACCCTCTTCACTATTTCTCCATGTATCTTTTTTCATTTTAGCACAAAAGGCTATATAACGAGAATCATATGAGAATGACACATAATTTAGAAACCACACATTTCTTCCTATTAGAATTAATTGATCCTCTTTCTTATTTTCGTTATTTACAATAACATATCCTAATTCCTCCACTATTAATGGAAGAAAATCAGGTTTTATATTCATATAATCATTAATCATGTAAGCATTCAACCTTGTTCTACCAGCATTATTTTCAGAAGATATCTTTTGAGTATACTCATAAATCGGTTTGAACAGTTCTTCATCACCCATGGTTTTACGCAATTCCTTTCGATTTTCTATAATTAATTCACGTTTCTTCTCTGAAGATGAAGTATCCCAATTATATTTATTTTGTAATTCTATTACATCCTCTTCTGTAATCTCTCTCCGGAGTATTCTACTATATAACACTATTTTCATTTGAGTCGATGCGGAATAATCTCCATAGGGACTCTTAAATATGTAATTTGATATGTCTGAATCATCTATCCGCTTTAATGTAATAGGGTCTCTCCATACGGGTTTTCTCCCATCAATATTATGGAATATTATTTCGGGATTATACCCATTGCAGCTTACATGTCGTGAGACAGTTGAACCTTCCATCACAAAAGGTGTCAGGGTCATCTCGTCAAGGCCAATAACACCCAATACATTGTCTAACATTGACACGATAACATTTTTTCCATCGCTTGTAAAATATGCACTATTATATTTTGAAACATCAAAAGATTTTTCAAAGATGATTGAAGTTTCGTTAGATGCGATATTCTTTAGATATAAATTATCATTATACCTATAGACGACTAAATTATTCGAGGAAGAACATCCTAATTCAACCCCGCCTTTGGGAATCTCCAAATCCACATTTTTTTCGGCAGTTAATTCAGTTCCTTCTTCTTCGTTTTGTATTTTATATTCAACATTATCAAAACCAATATGGCCAGTACTTACTCCCTTAAACGAAAATGAGATATTGATATCTTGTGAAAATATAGCCGGAGAAGATACAAGTTTTCCTGAAATAACGAGCATTTTAGTGCTATTTTCATAAGTGTACTCTATTTTATTTATAGCTAATGCATGGCAACATATTTGGTATTTCAAATAGTTATGGTCTTCGATTACTTTGTCGACTTTTTCTACTAATTTGGGGAACTCGTTCGTTTTCATGTTACAAAAACTATCTATATAATAAGGAAGCCGAAGGGTCGTCTCTTCAAAAAAATTTTCACCGTTACCGAGATAGAATAGTTTATATAGCTTCGTTCTGGAATTATCAGAACACATCTTTAATAAATAATCACCAGACAAAGTTGTGTGCTCATCGATTGGGCCTACAAAATCAATTTTATTAATATAATCGGTCGTAAGATTGAGGCCCCAAAGATAACCATTTTTGACAAAGAAGAATTTCTTTCCAAAAGAATATTGTTCAGAAACTTTTGCAATGATTTTTCTTTTGCGGTAATTGAAAACTATGATTGTATCTCCTTCTTTATAAATAATGAGATGAGAATTCCCATAGATATATTGGGAAAATATTATTACTTGTTCTCCTGTTACAACATTGTAGATAGAGTAATCTTTCCCTGTGTTCAGCAAAAAAAAATCACAAGTTTCTTGATAATATGTATCAAAGGCAACAATACTATCGGGAGATAAATTATATTCAACCCTTTCTTCCAATGTGTCAAGATTAGTAGCATACATCCTGTCGGATGTAATGACAAATAACCAAGGATTATTATCAAATACAAATGCGTTTCTAAGTTTTCCCCCTCCATATTTGACTGCATCTTCAATAACAACTATAATGTCCTCACAAATGTCATCACCATAAAACTTATGAGTCCCCGCACAAAGATATACAGACACTTCCCCAAGTAAAGTGTATGAGAGACCTGTCAATCTGTCTTTAATCACAACACCATTCCTATTTGATTTAAAAACAATTTTAGTGTTCAAGTAAGCATGATGAGTATTAACGAAAACCTTATCCATAATTATAAATATTAAGTGAGATTATGTTTTTAATGAGGAATTTCATCCAATTTTCCTACTATTTTTAGACTTATGGCAATTTTTCTGCTGGCTAATGTGTCAGCGTATGCTTTTAGTTCTTGCAAACGAGGAACACCTTTCTCAATAAAGTCTAAGTATTGAGACAATACACCCATAAATTTATAGTAATAGAGAGTTTTTGAAATAGACACTCTGTTAATAATTGATTGCTCCCATTCGGTAAGGGTGTTTCCTCGATGATTCATATTTCTACATTGGTAAATATCACGAAGTAAATTTGTGAATGAAACAAAACTTTCATAGTCGCTACTTTTCATTTGTGTTAAATATCCAACGAAATAAACAACAACTCTCATTTTGTCATTAGCTGTTAGCGATTGTATTGGGTGACGTGATTTCTCTGCAGCATTACTCATAAATAATAGATTGGCAATGCAATAACTGTCGCTACCACTTTCATTGAAGGCTCTGTTTTGATAAGTAGTCTTTTCTTTCAAATCTTTAACATACGCGGGATACCCCCAAAATTTCTCACATATTTCATTTAAATCTTTACTTTTGCATAATACATTTGTAATACACTCAATTTGTTGATAAATAGCAAGACAGAAATCTCCAAAGTTATTTTGTCTATGGAATTTTTCCATTCGATAATAATCTTCCATTAGTACTTTTTTCTGGTCAACAAAGATGGATGGTAAATTTTTATAAAAGTCTGATGCTTGTTCTTTGAGTATCTTGGAAATGCAATATTCGTAAATTTCATCCAGTTGACTATTGGAAGTTGTGTCAGAAGGAACGGAGAATGCGGAGACCGTTCCTCCGAACAGTTTCCGCATTGCTTGGTCGAATTCAGGGTTTTGCTGTGCCAAGTTTTTTATCTTGGCTATGGTAGTCGTTAGTTTTTCATCCATATCTAAGTGTTCAGTAGTGTGTCTAAATCTTGGTTTAAGGAATTGACGAGGTCGTTACCGTCAATCAGGCTTGAGAAATCCTGTCCTAGGGTTGGACTCAACTTCGGGGTTGTAGGACCACTCGGTCCAATGCCACCTTGCTGTAAAAGTGCCAGATATCTGGCATTAAGTTTGGAATAGGTGGGATCCTGAGTCCCTTTCACCATCTGCATATACGCCAGTTTTCCGCCAAGGATGTTCTCAATATGATGCATTCCTTTGACGTTCTTGGTGGGATGGTAGTGTTCCAGGAACCGAGCTTGAGCATAGTCGTACCCACTTTTCTCCCAATTTGCGAGCATGGTACGAATCTGTTTGACGTAGTCCTTGCTCACGTTGGCCTTTTCGTTGACAGAGAGGCCCGTGACCTCCTGGCGTTGGTTGCGGCCACGCACACGGGTTTTGTCTTCGTTGATGCGTAGGTGTTCTTCTTCCTCAATGATGCGTTTCAGTGCTTGGCAGAAATTGCCTTCAGGGTTGAACTTGTTGTTCACTCCGCTGAAAGTGATGTCATCTGCATAGCGGGTATAACGCAGGTCGTAGGCTTTGGCCAGTTTTGAGAGTTTGCGGTCGAGGCGCTCACAAATAATATTGGTGAGGATTGGTGATGTGGGTGCCCCTTGGGGAAGAACTTCCACGCCATTTTCGTCTACACCACAGCAAAGACGGACAATCATATTGGCAGTTGCAGGATCCAGCAAGAACGGTTTGGCCAAAAGCCGTTTGTAGATTCTGCCCCCTTTGATGCTGGGGAAGAAATTCTTGAGGTCGATATTATAGACATATTCTTGTCCGACATGGACTTTGGCATTGTCAGCAACAGAACGACCTTGAACGAAACCCATGGCAGCAGCGTGGGGTTTATAGTAATCGGTCAAGATCTTGCAAAGACAAGTCTGGATGACCTTCAGCCCTGGACAAGGTGCACTGATGGTACGGAATTCACCACGTTTCTTCTTAGGAATTTGGAAATCGATATAGGCGCGGTGTTTGGTATCGTAGGCATGGAAATTGAGTTGCCCCATGGTTAGGGGATGGCACTTGGGGCCATAGATTTCCTTTTTTGCATTGTTGAGCAAAAGGAGGAGTTCTTGTTTGCCGTTTGTCGGCTGGGGCTTAGTATTGTTTTCCGTTGCCATATTAGTTGTTTTATGAAAATAAAGCTCAACTGGATTTCTTCAGAAACGTACCAATAATATTATAATTGCTCAATATAACAAATATCGTTGAGAATGAGTAATTAGATCATCATGTCACCAAAATAACATGTAAATAATGTCGGCCGATAACAGCCGGCTGTCTTTACCGATGTAAAGACGGTCAAATCCAGTTGGGCAGTATTTCAAAGTACTCTTTTCTGTTTTATTTTCGTTTGCAAAGATACAAACAGTGTGTGCAACTTATTTGCGCAGCAACGAATATTGTTCGCACATTTCTTTTGCACGTTGGAAGACTTTCTGCTGAATGTCGGATGGTGACATTACCAAAAGGTCTTTGCCAAAGAGTGAAAGTTCGCGAATGAGTTCGTAGTTCTCGATGCATTCTATTGCAAAGAAGGCTCCACCTTGGAGGGTGGGGTATAGTGTGCGTAGTTTTTGTTCGCGATCTCCTCGTACAGGACGTTGCGATTCGTGTAGTGGTTTTGTGAGAATATAGGATTTGGAAATGTCGCTCACCCAAAAGATAATCTCCTGCAAAGTGTTTTCCTCGATGAGGGTGACTCCGATGATATCCTCAAATCTTTCGGACAGGTCGTGTCCGCATTCCATGTAGATATGTGAAGGCAAGGGTACAACTTTGTCAATTCGATCCAATGCGAAATTGAGTATTTTGCCTGTGTCTTCTGCGGCTGCTATCAAGAACCATCTGCGGTTATATTCTTTAAGTAAATACGGTGAAACTATTACTTGTCGAATATCTTCAGATGAATCAAACCTATGGTAATGCAGCTCAACAACCTGTTTTTGAGAGATGGCAGAAAATAGTTCACCCAATCTATTGGTGTCCCCGATGGGGTTTTTGGCTATTGAGATTATTTTTCGGTTTGATTTTATGTCAAGACCTTTCCGTAAGTTTTCGAGTGCGTCCAAATTTGGCAATCCGTCAAATTGACCCAACAAGGATAAGGCCTCGGATAATAGATAGGATTCCTCGTCACTCAGTTTCTTTTTGAAAATAGAGAATGTGGGGTCGGCATAACGAAGGCAGTTTTTTTTGACGGTTCTGTGGCTGTTCTTTTTTTTACTTGGCACGTCAATTTGATAATGTTCTATATCTGCAAGGAATAGGCCTGTCTTTTCCAAATATTCCACATCGTATTGTATGGTTCGAACACTAACGGCCTCTTGCCCCAACTCCTCTAACTGTTCGTTGACCTTTTCCAACAAGTCCTCAAAAGAATAGTTATGGTATCTGTTGGCCAAGAGTTGGTCAAGGATATAGTATCTCGTAACGGCATTCTTGTTGGCAGGCATATTGATTAATTTTTCATTTTTTGTTTTGCAAAGATAGATTGGCTTTGCGAAATATATTTGCAAAGATACATCTTTTTTCTGACATATTGCATATAGAATATGCGATATTTTGCAAAAGTATCATTTCTCTGTTCTACATGATATCGATGAATTTGAACTAATCATTTTATACCCGCTTCCGCGGCCATTGCCGACCTTCTCGATGACACCATTTGCCACCATGTCGGCAAGCACCTTTTCTACCATTGCCTCGCTAATATCGGGAGCCATGGTCAGGATATCACGTTTCGTAATCTTGCCCAAGTGGCTGCTGATGATTTCGCGCACTCGATCACCTTTTGTCAACTTCCTTGAAGCCAAATATCCCACCCTTTGCTCAAACTCACCGTATGCCTTCACCAGCACCCCAAGCATATAGCGCACAAACGGCAGATACGAGTTCACATTCTCATGCCAACCAATACTGCTTTCGCGCAAAGTCTCGTAATACTGTTCCTTGGACTTCTCTATCAACATCTCCACACTAATATACTTGC
Organism: Bacteroidales bacterium; assembly: GCA_045640925.1. Taxonomy (GTDB): domain Bacteria; phylum Bacteroidota; class Bacteroidia; order Bacteroidales; family P3; genus Colimorpha. The sequence goes on along the minus strand of JAZUFY010000150.1, from coordinate 8,569 downwards.
CCACAACGAACCCTGAGCGGTAAAGCAACAAGAGGGTCAGCAATCGACTCATACGTCCGTTACCATCGCTGAACGGATGAATACACAAAAAGTCCAGCACGAACATCATCGTCAACAACAGGGGATCGTGCCTACCCTCATTCACGGCCTCCTGATAAGCCCGACACAGATTCTCCACAGCCTCCTGCGTCAGATAAGCCGGCACAGGCTCAAACCTCACCCTCCGCTCACCATCGGCAGTAGTTTCGACAATCACATTGTCCGATGTCTTAAACCTGCCACCCTCCGACACACTACTGAACGCATACAGCTCCTTATGCATCTGTAGCAGCGTGTTCACCCTCGGATTGATATACTCGTAACTCTCGTGCACCACAGCCAACACCTCCCTGTAGCCAGCAATCTCCTCCTCGCTACGGTTCCTCGGCTGCGACTTCTCGTGCACCAGTTCCCTCAATCGCTCGTTACTCGTAAAGATACCCTCAATCCTATTTGAGGCACCCGTGCTCTGAATTTTAGCCACCTCCAACAACTGTGTCAGTACATCAGCCTTCGCCTCAACAAACAAATCCTGTCTGCCTTTACACTCTCTCAATACACCGAGCAAACTCACCACTTCGGGAGTCAGCAATTGCTCTGGCATATTCCTGTATTCATATTCATGCATATTATATTGTGAATTGTGATTAGTGGTGAATAGAACTTATTTTTTACGATTATTTACATTAATCTGCCTAATAAACGTTTTATTTGCCTAATTATTGTGCTATATTAGGCAAATAATTCTATCATTAGGCACTTCCTAACATCAGATACTCACAACTTGGCATGATTATCATCATTGTCATTATTAATTGCGACCCCGCAATATTAAAAATACTCTTTCACCGCAAACTCATATTGTTGGATGAATATCTGTTTGAAGGCGTAAAGGTTGTTCTGCTCGTAGAAGATGAGCATAGCTTTTTTGTAGTCGATAGAGTCAACACTGCGGAAACTCAACGGGCAATATCCGTTAGCAATAAAAATAGCATTGCAGGTGATTCGGGCGGTACGTTTGTTGCCGTCCGAGAATGCTTGGATATACGACAGCAGGAGCAGTGCAAGCAAAGCCTTCTCAAAAACATCTTCCTTGCCATTGATTAAGTTGAATGTGTCTTGAAGGGCCTCTCTAATTTGAAATTCATTATCTAAGGGTCGGTAGTTGGTTCCCGTTATACCTACACGACGATGGCGTATGCCTCGGTCTACGCTCAATTCCCGGGTAAGCAGCTGGTGAATATCTTCAATATGGCTGAGTGTGATTTGTTGCAGATAGTCTGGGTTATCAAGGATAAAACGCAACGCATCCTTGTGGTTGAGCAGCATCACGGCCTCTTCTTTTGTCTTTCCGTCTGCCGTCTTACTTTCGCGAAGCAGCCGCTCAGTTTCCAATAAAGAATAGGTGTTGCCCTCAATCTGGGACGACTTCCAACTCAGGTCAATCCCCAATCGCTCCATTTCTTTGCGATATTCATTGTCGGTCATATCAGCAATATGTTGACGAAATTCCAACTGCAACTGGTTCAAATGCTGATGCTCTGCCTCCGTAAAAAGATTTACCTTAGGCAGTTGGTCTCTTATCAGTTCGAAGTTGAATGAGGTTTGCACCTCACGATCATCCACATCTTGAGCAAAATAGGTATCGATGTTCAGCGGCATGAGCAAACGAGCTTGGGCGGAAAGACTATAGCGGGTAGCACGAGCCTTACCCGTCACCACTAGGCTGCCGGCACCAACAAGAGACGCTATCAAACGCTTCAAGGTAGCCTCGCTTCCCCCAAATCCTATGCCTTTTGTGATCTCCTCACGTGTCGAAAACGGATGGAAATGCAGGAATTGCAGTATGTTACGTTCATTATCCATACAAATATGAATCTCTAAATCGGTGCAAAAATACTAAAAAATCTTCAATTATCGGCTCATTCAAGATGAAAAAATACTAAAAAATTGGTCTGTTCTGAGCCGATACTACCCATATCTTTTATTTTGCAAATATACAAAAAATCCCTCATTGAGGGACAAAAAACAACAAAAACGTCCCTCATTGAGGGATTTTTACAAACCTACAGATGGCTTATCTCTCGTTTTTCGAGCTTCAAAGGAATGAGAGATTAGTTTTTCGCGGTATGGCGCATCTTTTCTATGAGATAGTTGACCACGACATCAGATTGGCGGTCGGTGCTGCAGCAGAATAAGTATAAGGTTCGGGAGAGATAGGATACTCCCAGATAGCATGAATTGGCATGGTCAATCTTCTCGTTCACCACAGGTGCCGCGAGGGATGGATTGTTCCTGTCCCGCTGGGTGAACATCACCACGTCCCAGCCGCTATCCATCTGCTGTTTTTGTTCGGCAGAAGGCTGGGCAAGGTCGAACTCGGTGCAGAGCCATTCCCAACCCGAGTCGTCCACAGCCTCCAGCAAGGTTACATCAGCCGTAATACCTGTGTCCAAGGTAAAATTGGTCACACTGGCCACACGGATGTCGGTGCGTGAGGCATAGCGTTTGTACAGGTCGGTTTGTGCCACCGATACGAGGGTCACAAACATCAACGCCAATATCAAAAATAACTTTTTCATACGATGATACTGCACTATTTGCAAGTCAGACTTTCAAGAATTTCCAAATATCATTTATCACCGAATCGGGCGAGCATTGGGTATTGCAAGCCACCACGGGGTCGGAACTGATGACCACCGCAGGCATCACTTCGTCTTGCAACTCTGCCGAGACAACCGTCTCTACCATCACCTTTTGTTCGGCGGGGGGAACTTCGGCCACATCTATAGTGGTCAAAACGGGTTGTTTTTGCTGTGAAACAGGTGTTTGCACCTCCTCTTGCATCTGAGGCTCCTCCACCGTTGAGATGGTGCTCCAAGTATTGGTCTTGGCCATCAAGACAGCTTCATGGTCGGCCTCCTGAACACTCGGACGGAACAAGAATGTCGCACCCACTGCCAGCACAACCGCAATAGAGGCCACTGTCCCTATTCTCACCACTCTACGGCGATGAATAGCCACAGCCTGTTGTCCTGCTGCGTCAATCACTCTGTCGCGATGCGTCAGTTGCTCCAACTGTGTCTGTTCCTCTTGGGTTATTGTCCCTTCAGCATACTTTTTCAGCAATGTTTCCAACTCTTTCATAACCTCTTTATTTCTATTTTTCTAATTGATTTCTTAATTGTTTATAGGTTCTGGCAAATCTTTTTTTCACCAATGCGACCGACATCCCTGTCTTCTCCGAAATCTCATCCATCGTATACCCCTCCTCGAAGTGCATGTCTAACAATTGTCGCATTGACTCGGGCAGTTGTTCTTTCAAATCCCACAACTCTTTCATTCTATCCTCGTCAAAATGGTTACCTGACAATAATTGATCCTCCACCCCTATTGTAACCCTACTCCTGTATTTCAATTTGTCCAAACAATAATTGCGCAACACTGTTCCGCAGTACTTCACAGGCTCTCGCACTATCGTTTTCGACATCGTTACCGCCATGGCCTCCTGCACCGCATCCTCCACCTCCGTTTCATCGTGCAGCAAACCGTATGCCATCTGGTAGAAATCCAGATAATGTTCGCATAATTTTTGACGGTCGCTGTCTCGCATTTTTCATTTTCGTTTATATAATAGACTCCGAGAAGCCGTTTTGGTTACGCGAACATGTGCTTTTTAACATTTTTTATGATATTTTGGCAATTTTTCGACTATTTCGATCCGTTGTTGCTCCAAATTCACTTTGCAAAATATCTCTTGCTGGCCATTGGTCAAGTAGAGGTATGGCACCTGCAGCACCAAGTTATACCGACATGCCTGGTCGAGTACTTTTTGAGTCAAAGCCACCGTTTCTTGTTTGCATTCGACAATAATCAGCGGCTTCACCTCGGGGTCGTACACCACGATGTCGCATCTCCGCGTCATGCCGTTCAAGGTTATGGCACCTTCCACCTGCATCAGCTCCAACGGATAACCCAACTGGGTGTGCAGTTTGTCTATGACATTCTGCCGCACCCACTCTTCAGGAGTCAGAGCCACATGGCGATTTCGCACGGGGTCGAAAATCTCCCTATGGCCTGCAGTCTCCCGAATCCTAATAATCGCCGTCGGAAGCGTCTTCGTCGTCATTGTTGCGGGGTTTCTGTTTCAAGCCGTTATTGATTTTATATGAAAAACCAATCGTAATCATGGGCGAGAGACGGCGAGATTTGACCACACGGTTCAACTGGTCGGTATGGGTCTCATGACCCCAACCGCCTGTAGCCAAGAGATCGCCCACACGCAGGTTGACCGTGCCTCGCTTCTGCAAAACATCTTTCTTCACGGCCAGATCTATCCAATACGAGCCATCCATCGTGGTTTGCAAATCCAACCACGGAGCCCTATATTGGCCCGAAAGCTGGATGCTCCAATCTTTCGGAAGCACCATGAAGGAGGTGAACTTGCCACTGGCTTGGAATGCCGAGGTGGTCTTGTTGTCCAACAGAGCGGTACCCTCAATGGTGTTCTGATACAGATTGATGCTCATATTCAGCTTCCACCATTTGAACACCTGCCAGTCGACAATAAACTCCAAACCATAGTTGTAGCCACGGTCAAGGTTCTGCCATGTGCTGGCCCAATAGCCATCATAGTCGTCATTATAAGGCATCCACCACGAGTAGCGGTTTCTCGAATCCAAATCCCACACATAACCATAGCGGGTCATCATGTTGTTGGTTTGGCGGAAATAGCCGCAAGTGTAGATGTTCCATTTGTCCAAACTCAGGTTATACGACAACTCAAAGGCATTGGTGAACTCGGGGTCGAGATTGGGGTTGCCGAACGAAAGTTCCTGTCCCTCACGCACCTCCAGATAGGGGTTCAAATCCCACATGTGGGGACGACGTACACGGCGGCTGTAACTCAACTGAAGACTATTCGTCTTGTTTATCTCATACGAGAGATGCAGCGTAGGATACGGCTCCCAATAGCTCTTATACACCGAATCGGTGTTGGGGTGATTCAAATCGTGACCTAACAAATAGGAATATTCCACACGCAAACCTGCCTGTGCCGATAGTTTGTCGGTAATCTTTCCTCCCACCGTGGCATACACACCATGCGTCTGCTGGTTGTAGTCAAAATGAGTGCTCGACAATTCATCATGATAGCGGGGATTCATCAGATGAGTGATGGCATCGTACTCAGTACGATAATAAACGGCGTTTTGGTCGGGCCAATCCATGCGGCCTTCATAACCCGTCTCAAGTTTCCATGTGCCCGCAAAGGGATGCACATAATTGGCCTTCAAGTTCAACGCATTATGAAAATTCTCGGTTTCCGATTCCCGCAGGTAGTAATGGTCATAATTGGCCAAAGCATTACTATAGAGCTGACTTTGAAAACCATCGCCCTGAACATGGCGCATAGAGAAGGTGGCATCCACCGTCAGTTCGCGGTCTTTCTCATCAAATTTCTTGATATAGCTCAAGTTGAACGATTGATTGATATTGCGGTTGTTGTTGGTGTCGAGCTGAGTATAATCCAAATAACCGTCATACCCTGGGCGTATATCGTTGGAGAAAATCTGACTCAAACGGCGCCTATTGCCTCCACGCAACTGATAGGAGAAAAGCACGCTGTTCTTATCATTAATATAGTACTCCATGCCTGCCTTAATGCTGCCCATGAAGTTTCGGTTACGGTTGTACTGGTCAATGGAGTCGTAGGTCCATGTCGGACGACCCATCTGGCGCTCGATATCGGAATGACCATGGCTTCCACGGCTACGCATACCACCGTCAGCCGAAAAGAACAGATTGTATTTTTCGGTAGTATAGTTCAAATTGATGCTCCCCATGCCGGTAGGGATAAACTTCGGCAGCGGGTCGGGAATCACGAAAGGCATCGGAGCACCCACATTCACATTGGCTATGCCGTTCAAACCCAGCGCTCCCGAAGTCTTCTCTTTCAGCTTCACATTAATGATGCCCGACATACCTTCGGGGTCGTATTTGGCCGAGGGATTGGTTATCACCTCCACACTCTCCACACTACTGGCAGGTATCTGCTCGAGCAAAGTCTCCAAATCATTGCCCATCAGTTCGTATGGGCGGCCATTGATAAGCACCTTCACATTGTTCGAACCACGCAAAGTAACATTGCCGTCATTATCCACAGCCACACTCGGCACATTCTCCAACACATCAGTTGCTGTGCCACCTCCGGCCACGAGGTTCTTATCCACATTCACCACACGTTTATCCAATTGATACTCGACCATCGTGCGTTCAGCGGTAACAGTAACCTCATCCATCATCACCGCACTGGGACGGATCTTGATCTTGCCCAGATTCACCGAGTTCTGCTTGGCCGACACAACGACCTTCGATGGGTGCCAATAAGTGGCATACCCCATAAAAGTGATACGCACAAGATACTGACCATTATTCACTTTCACATTGAACGAGCCGTTACTCTCAGTCACAGTGCCCGTCACCAAACTCGAATCCTTTGGATTCAGCACCGCCACCGTGGCATATTCCACAGCCGAGCCCGATTTCTCATCAAACACTTTGCCCGTAATCTTGCCTTGTGCCAGCACATCATTGCCCAGCAACACCACGCAAAGGACAACCAATATATATTTAATCCTCTTCATCATATTTCATTATAAACCAATAACCGATTCACTATTCACACATTTCACTTCCTCACATAATGCGGCATCTCGAAAGGAATCGGCAACGAAATCTCAATCAAGCCGCCAAAATCTTCACCATCATACCAGGGCACCTGATAAATCAGCTTCTTCACCCCGTTTTTCTCTATCGTATACGCATTCAGTTTTTCATTCTCCAGCAAGTCCCTCAAAATACCTGCCGCACGCTCGGGATGGCACCCGAACAAATTGTTGCCAACAATCTTCTCACCATGGCTGTTCACATCCGCCGAACGCTGGTTCATATCCAAAATATTCCCCTCCTTGTCGCACACCGTGACAGCCACCCCTTTCAAACCTTCAAAAAATTTATCCATACAAATTAAAAACAAACAAGTTACAGGCTGTCGGGGCAGACCCCGATAGCCCGTAACCTATCAAACAACTTCAATTATTTCGTGTTCAAAGCAGCGAGAGCAATGCTGTAGAGCTTGGTGTTGATGCTGTCGCCACGGCTGGTAAGCACGCAGGGAACCTTGGCACCCACAACCATGCAAGCCAATTCGGCACCACCGAACTTAGTGCAAGCCTTATAAAACACATTGCCGCTCTCAATGTTCGGGAACAAGATGCAGTCGGCATCACCAGCCACTTCGCCGGTAAGCTTCTTCGTCTTGGCGCTCTCGGCATCGATAGCCACATCCAAAGCCAAAGGACCATCAATAATGGCGCCCTTAATCTGACCACGCTCGCCCATCTTGCTGATAATGGCAGCCTCGACACAAGCGGGCATACCCGTCGAAACCTGCTCCGTGGCAGCCAAAATAGCCACCTTAGGCTTGGCAATCTCCAAGCTCTTGGCAACCGAAATCAGATAACCCAAAATAGCCTGTTTCTGCTTCATATCGGGAGCGGGGATAATGGCCACATCGCTGCACACCAGCAGTTTGTGGTATCTCGGCACCTGGAAAACGGCCATGTGGGTAAGCATATCGTTCTTCTTGCCAGGCATCAAGCCCTTCTCCTTGTTGAGGATGGCGCGCATATACTTATCGGTCGAAAGCAGACCCTTCATCAAAAAGTCGCCCTTGCCCTCGTTAATCAGTTCCACAGCCTTAACACCAGCCTTGGTCTCATCGGCCTCCTGAACCAATTCAAACTTGTTCACATCAATGCCCTCTTCGGCACAGACCTTCTTGATAGTCTCAATATCGCCCACCAGCGTAGCATCAACAATACCTCTGTCGATAGCCATGCTCACGGCACCAATCGTGTGAGAATCGTTGGCATAAGCAGCCACCAATCTTTTTTTGCCCTTGGACTTCACAAGTTCCAGAAGGTCGTCAAGTTTTGTAATCATCTTGTAATCTGTTTTTTATTATTAACTATACTTCAATTCGCCAAATGCAAATATACAAAAAAAAATCAACATCGTAAAATATCTTTTCATTCAAGCCTCCCCTCGACCACAATTCACACCCCCCCATCCTTATGGAATTGCTCCAAATGACCCAACTTTGACCAAGGACTGACCAAGGTATGACCTAGGACTGACCTTGGTGTAATACCTAGGTCAGTCCTAGGTCAGTCCTTGGTCATACCTAGGTCATACCTTGGTCACTTGGTCTTGTCTTCAACCCAAATTATACCCTTCTTTTTTCGCGAAAGGGAGAAGCCTCCCAATTCCTCAGCACTCCCAATTTCAACGCAACAAAAAATCCCCTTCACCATTTGCAAAAAAAAGCGTATCTTTGCAGTCGAAATGCCCTTTGTCGAGAACATACTGAAATACCGCAGCCTCTCCATCGTAGGCCTTGAGAAGAACACTGGCAAAACGGTGTGTCTCAATTATCTATTGGGGCGTCTTGCGAAACTCGACACCTCCG
>JAZUFY010000149.1:0-11128 GCA_045640925.1 Bacteroidales bacterium | reverse complement strand
GTTTGCACGAAACTCTTTGATGAGTTTGGCAGGAGCATTGTTGGTGTTCGAAAGCATTATGGCTGTCTCACCCTTAATCACGGGGAACAATTCGGTATAATCCATACCGCTGCGTTCCATAGCCTTGATGAGGAGAGCATTCTTCACAACTTCCAACTTGACCTCTTTGCGGAAAGCAGCGCGACGCAGCTTGCTGGTCAGCACCGAGTTCAAACCTCCGATATCAGCAATATAGAGATGCGGATACGATTTGATCTCTTCGCACAACTTGTCAATGAGTTGGTCTTTAAGTTCTTTTCTCATAATGATCTTTCAATAATTAATTGTTACAAGGCTGCGGCTTTGGTGTCGACCTTCACGCCGGCACTCATGGTACTGCTGATGCAGATGCTCTTCACATAAGTACCCTTGGCGGCAGCAGGTTTCAATTTGATGATAGCCTGAAGGACCTCGCGTGCGTTGTCGACAATCTTGTTGCTGTCAAAGGAGACCTTAGCAACGGCAGTGTGGATGATACCAAACTTGTCGACTTTGAAATCGATCTTACCGGCTTTGGCTTCCTGGACGGCCTTGCCAACTTCCATAGTAACGGTGCCAGTTTTGGGGTTCGGCATCAGGCCACGGGGACCTAAGATACGTCCGAGAGCACCAACCTTGGGCATTACGCTGGGCATGGTAATGATAACGTCTACATCCGTCCAACCGCCTTTAATCTTGGTGATGTACTCATCAAGACCGTAATAATCAGCTCCGGCTGCTTTTGCCTCTTCTTCCTTGTCAGGAGTGCAGAGCACGAGGACGCGGACAGTCTTACCAGTGCCGTGAGGCAGCGTGACGCTACCACGCACCATCTGATTGGCCTTACGAGGGTCAACACCCAAACGCACGTCGATGTCAACAGAAGCATCAAACTTAGTGTAAGTGATTTTCTTCATGACCTCAACGGCCTCCTCAAGAGAGTAAACCTGGTTCTTGTCGAATTTGGCGAAAGCTTCTTTTTGTTTCTTCGTTAATTTTGCCATGATTCTTTGTTTTTGTGGTCACCGCACCGCTCTAAACGATGCTACCACTGTTAATGATTTTTGTTTTACTTTGCAAGGGGATTCTCGCCTTTAACGGTGATACCCATGCTGCGGGCAGTGCCAGCAACCATGCTCATAGCTGATTCAATAGTGAAGCAGTTAAGGTCAGGCATTTTGGCTTCTGCAATCTGACGAACCTGTTCCCAAGTGACAGAGGCAACCTTGACGCGGTTGGGTTCGGCAGAACCCTTGGCAGCCTTGGAAATCTCTTTCAGCTGGACAGCAACAGGGGGCGTCTTAACTACAAAGTCAAAGGACTTGTCGGCGTAAACAGTGATGATGACGGGAACGATTTTTCCGGCCTGATCCTGAGTACGGGCATTGAACTGCTTGCAGAACTCCATAATGTTCACACCCTTGGCACCCAGAGCGGGTCCCACAGGAGGAGCGGGGTTAGCGGCAGCACCCTTGATTTGCAATTTAATCAATCCTGCAACTTCTTTTGCCATTGATCTAAATTTTTATTAGGTTGATTAGTTTGATTTTACTATTCTTTTTCCACCTGATTGTAACCGAGTTCAAGAGGAGTCTTACGACCGAAGATCTTGACCGTAACTTTCAATTTCTTCTTCTCCTCATTCACCTCTTCCACAACGCCGGCAAAACTGTTGAACGGGCCATCGATAACCTTCACAGGCTCTCCGACCAAGAAAGAATCGGAGACACCCTCAATAGCATCCATCTGGTCGTCCATCTTACCGAGGATACGGTTAATTTCGTACTGACGCATAGGAATGGGCTTCCCACCGGCCTCGCGGAGGAAATCAAGCACATTGGGAACATTCTGAATAACAGGGATGATCTCGTCGCGCAGGTCGGCCTCGATCAAAACATAACCAGGAAAATAGTTGCGCTCTTTCACAACCTTTTTCCCATTACGGATAGCATAGACCTTCTCGGTAGGAATAAGCACCTGGGGCACATCCTCGCTCCAGCCACGCTTGGCCATCTCGCTTTCGATGTACTCCTTAGCCTTTTTCTCCTTACCGCTGATTGCTCTGACAACGTACCATTTTTTAGACTGTTGTTCCATGTTGTAACTCTAAGAATAGTGATTTATACTCATTCACCACAAAGCAACTGCCTGAGTGAACGTGCTCTATTCGAAAAAACATGACAGACGGCCTGGTCTCAAAATAATTGGGAAGCAAGACTCGGCAATCTGGACACATTTATCCGACTAAAGCATAAAAGAATCCGAGGATGCCTTTCCACACGGAGCCTTCGTCACCATAGACGCCGAAAACGACATCCATCAGGAAGACCACCAGGGCAAGGATAAGTGCAGCAACAGCAACAACAATAGCACTGCTCTGCAACTCTTTGAATGTAGGCCACGACACTTTGTGCACCAACTCTTCGTAGCTCTCTTTTACGTAATTTCCAACTTTAGACATTTGATATCAATTTTTTGGCAGGGGCAGAGAGAATCGAACTCCCAACTACGGTTTTGGAGACCGTCATTATGCCATTTAACTATGCCCCTGTATAGAGACGCGGTTTCAACAACCGCGCCTCTGCGGGATTGAATGATTATTCAATAATCTTGGTCACCTGACCGGAACCAACGGTACGACCACCCTCGCGGATAGCGAAACGGAGGTTGAGGTCCATAGCGATGTCGGCAATCAGGTTCACATGGATGGTGAGGTTGTCACCAGGCATGACCATCTCGCGACCCTCTTCCAGCAAAATCTCACCAGTGACGTCGGTGGTGCGGAAGTAGAACTGAGGACGGTAGTGATTGTGGAACGGGGTGTGACGACCGCCCTCTTCCTTCTTCAGAATATAGACGGTAGCCTCGAACTCGTGGTGAGGCTTCACAGTACCCTGCTTTGCGATAACCATACCGCGACGGATTTCGTCCTTGTCGATACCGCGGAGCAGCAGACCCACGTTATCACCAGCTTCACCCTGGTCGAGAAGTTTGCGGAACATCTCAACACCAGTGACGGTGCTCTTCAGTTTCTCAGCGCCCATACCAATGATGTCGACGGGGTCACCAACGTGGATGACACCAGTCTCGATACGACCGGTAGCAACGGTACCACGACCGGTGATGGAGAAAACGTCTTCGATAGGCATGAGGAAATCCTTATCAACTGCACGGGTGGGCAGAGGAATCCAGTTGTCGACAGCTTCCATGAGGTCTTCGACGTTCTTCACGCCGCTGGGTTCGCCATTGAGGCCGGCGAGAGCAGAACCACGGATGATAGGAATATTGTCACCATCATACTGATAGCTGGACAGGAGTTCGCGGATCTCCATCTCAACGAGGTCGAGAAGCTCGGGATCGTCAACGAGGTCGCACTTGTTCATGAAAACAACCAACTGGGGAACACCAACCTGACGGGCGAGCAGGATGTGCTCACGGGTCTGGGGCATAGGACCATCGGTAGCAGCAACAACGAGGATAGCACCATCCATCTGAGCAGCACCAGTCACCATGTTCTTCACATAGTCGGCGTGGCCAGGGCAGTCAACGTGAGCATAGTGACGAGTCTCAGTCTGATACTCAACGTGAGCAGTATTAATGGTGATACCGCGCTCTTTCTCTTCGGGAGCGGAGTCGATAGAATCGAAAGATTTAACTTCAGAGAGACCTTTTTCAGCCAAAACCTTGGTGATGGCGGCGGTCAAAGTGGTCTTACCATGGTCAACGTGGCCGATAGTACCGATGTTGACGTGCGGTTTAGAACGATCGAATTTTTCTTTTGCCATTTTTAATACGTATTAATGTTAACAATTAGTTTCTTTTCACATCTCACGAGGGCGAACATGTATTCGTCCTCGCGTTTTTTGATAAAAAAAGAGCTACAGACCAGATTTGAACTGGTGACCTCATCCTTACCAAGGATGCGCTCTACCAACTGAGCTACTGCAGCTTTTTACTTTGAAGCGTCGGCTTTGTCTCTCGCCTGCCTCCGTCTTTTTGAGCGGAAGACGGGGCTCGAACCCGCCACCTATAGCTTGGAAGGCTATCGCTCTACCAAATGAGCTACTTCCGCTTCTCTGTAGGCTTGTGGGGAAGAGTGGACTCGAACCACTGAACTCCGAAGAGGACAGATTTACAGTCTGTTGCAATTGCCACTATGCGACTTCCCCATTTATTCTCGATGCTTCCCCATGATGGCTTCGGGAAAACATTCGAGCCGATGAAGGGACTCGAACCCCCGACAGGCTGATTACAAATCAGCTACTCTACCAACTGAGTTACATCGGCTTTTACAGCTTTGTCAAACAACTCTCGTTTCTCACGTTTTGAGGTTGCAAAAATACTACTTTTTCACAAACAAACCAAATATTTTTGCAACTTTTTTGCAACTTTTTCTACAAACACCTGTATTTCAACAAAGTAAAAACACGCATTTTTTTACCAAAAGCCCTCTGCGACATAGAAAAAACACGCATTTTCAACCAAAAATCACTCATTTTCGGGACTTGAAGAATCATCCGAAACATCACTTTTTACACTTTCATCTGATTCTGAGATACTTACCACTTTTCCACCATCAAAAGTACCCAACGCACGCATTAAAAAGAAATAGTATACTATACATAAAATGCCAATCATCATATCGCCAATACCCACATACGACCGGCTCAAAAACATCATCGGCATCAGCATCAGAATCAGCTTCGAAAGAGCGTAGCAATGGAAACCATTCTTCCTCAGCCTCCACATCAGCACCAAGCCCACCACCGAAGCAATGTCCAGCAAAGCGCACAAAACAAAGTACCATTGCGGCACAGGCTGGATACGCTCCAGCATCATCGCCATCGTATCCGTACTCGAAGCCATAAACTCGGCCATCGAGCCCTTGTACACATCCAGATTATCCTTGATAAGCTCGATGCTGCCCTCGGTATAGCCAAGGAAAAAGTCCTTCGCCGCGCCCATAGCCAGCTCATACAGCAAAAACTGCCCCGTATTGATAAAACTCAGCACCAAAAGGAACCGCAGCGTGCGCCTATTCACCTGATATTTGCGTTTTTCTATATCTTCAACATTCATATCCATATTCAAAATCGCCCTCGTTGGGCATCAAACATTAAACTCTTCTTCGTCCGTTCCACCTTCGCCCCATCTTCACTCTTCGTCCACTCTTGGTCCACTTTTCCTTCACTCTTCGTCCACTCTTCGTCCACTCTACCTTCGCTCTACCTTCGCTCATTATTATATATTCTATTCTCATATATCCTAGGATATATAAGGCAAAACTTGCGAACAAGGAGCGAAGGTTCCCCCTCGCATCAGAGGCAGGCGGCCATCTGCTGTTGCAGTTTGCGGGCCTCCTCGGCTGCCTTTTCGGCGAAATCGGGGCCGCTGCCGGCATAGATGATGCCGCGCGAAGAGTTGACCAAAAGACCGCACTCCTTGTTGAGACCGTATTTGCACACCTCTTCCAAACTGCCGCCCTGAGCTCCCACGCCAGGCACCAGGAGGAAACTGTTGGGCACTATGGCGCGCACCTGGGTCAGCATATCGGCCTTGGTGGCCCCCACAACGTACATCATATTTTCTTCGCCGCCCCACTGCTTCGAGGTTTCAAGCACCTGTTCGAAAAGTTTCTTTTCACCCACAGGGAGGAATTGGAAATCAAAGGCGCCTTTGTTGGAGGTGAGGGCGAGGAGGATGACCCATTTGCCATCATAAACGGTGAAGGGTTGCACCGAGTCGGCACCCATGTAGGGGGCTATGGTCATGGCATCGAAGTTGAAGTCGCCCTCGGGGTCGAGGAAGGCTTTGGCGTACTGCTGCGAGGTGTTGCCTATGTCGCCACGTTTTGCATCGGCTATGGTGAAGGCGGGCTTGCCCAGGCCGTGGAGGTAATCCATGGTCTTCTTCAACTGCACGAGGCCTTCGATACCCATGGCCTCGTAGAATGCCAAGTTGGGCTTGTAGGCCACGGCGTAGTCAATGGTGGCGTCGATGATGGCCTTGTTAAACTTGAAAACGCCGTCCTCGGCATCGCGCAGATGCTCGGGCATCTTCTTTTTGTCCACATCCAAACCCACGCACAGGAACGAGCGGCGGGCGTATATCAAATCAATAAGTTCTTTTCTATTCATTATTCTGTGACTTTATGGAATTTTTCTGTAAGTTGTTGCGAGGTGATGCTGCCGAGGTGGTCGTCGGAGACGAGGCGGCCTCGATTGATGATGATGGCGCGGGAGCACATGGCCTCCACCTCCTGCATGATATGGGTGGAAAGAAGCACCACTTTGTCCTTACCCGCGTTTTTGATGACGGTGCGGATTTCCTCAAGCTGGTTGGGGTCGAGGCCCGTAGTGGGTTCGTCCAAAATCAACACTTTGGGATCGTGAATCATGGCCTGAGCCAAACCCACACGCTGGCGATAGCCCTTGGAGAGTTGGCCTATGCGTTTGTTGCTTTCGGGGGTCAGGCCCACGAGGGTTATCATTTCCTCCACGCGGTCTTTCACATCCTTCATGCCATAAAGTCCGGCGGAAAAGCTCAGAAACTCACGGACATACATCTCCAAATAAAGGGGATTGTGCTCGGGCAGGTAGCCGATGAGGCGGCGCACTTCAAGGGGGTCGTCGTAGATGCTGTGGCCGAAAATGGTAGCCTCGCCTTCGGTTGGGGGTATATAGCAGGTGAGGATCTTCATCAGCGTGGATTTTCCTGCCCCATTGGGACCCAGAAGGCCTACCACTTCACCCTCTTTGACGGTAAAACTCACATCGTCCAATGCTCGTTGCCCGTCGTAAATCTTAGTGATATTTTTTACTTCTATCATGTCTGAATTATTTTCCTTCAAGTTCTTTTGCTTTCTGCATCGAGATACGCTCACCATTATAGAAAGCGATCACAAAAGCATCCTTGTGGCCCATGTCGCGCACCTTGGCTTGCAAAGCTGCGGCCTCTTTGGCGGTACGGAGGTGGCCCGTGGTGTAGCAATAGTATTTCGAGGTTTTGTAGTATTCGTAATCTTTGACGCCCTTGAACTCGCTCGCTCCTGCCTTCACCACTCTGCCGCTGGTCATGAACTGAACCTTGTACACCACACCGCTCTCATCGTTCGAAGATTGTGCGGCAGGGGCTTTCTTCGCAGGTTCTTCCACAACGGTTTCCTGTGCGGGCTGCTCCACTTTGGGTTCTTCCACCTTGGGCTCCTCCTTGGGCAGCGGAGGCTCCACATGGGTCTCTGCCGTAGAGGGCACCCACGACGAAGGAGCTTCGGCTTTCGGGGCCGCTTTTTTCTGCACCTCGGCCTTGGGGGCAACAGATGCCTCTTCCTCCGGCTCCACCTGTCCTGTGGTGACTTCGGTCTCGGCATTTTGCTTTTGGGCCACTATCGGGGCATCATATTTCGAAACTTTCTTTTTGTACCCCTCAAGTTCGATTTTCAAATCGGCAGGTTTCTTCCCCCCCTCGGTCGAACTTTTGTAGGCGACAAAAGCATTAAAGATGCTCACCACAATGTTTGCCTGTCCTTCATCGGACATCATATAGCGTTCCTCCTCGGGGTTGCTGATGAAGCCCACCTCGGTGAGCACCGCAGGCATGGCGGTTTTGTAGAGGACGTATATCTCGGCCTGTTTCACACCACGGTTGATGGTTTTGATGGCTTGCTTGTATTCGTTTTGGATATATTCGGCAAAGTCGAGGCTCTTGTCCAGATAGGCATTCTGATACATGGCGAACATCACATAGCTCTCGGGCGAGTTGGGGTCAAAGCCCTGGTAGTCGCTGTTGTTTTGGTAATCGTCTTCCAAAAGAATATCGGCGTTCTCCTTTTTAGCCACTTCCATGTTGGCACGGCTTTGCGAGAGGCCCATGACATATGTTTCCACACCTGTGGGGGTGGGATTGTTCCACGAGTTGCAGTGGATGGAGATGAAAAGGTCGGCTTTGGCCTTGTTGGCTATGCGGGCACGCTCGGCCAAATCAATATCCACATCTTTGGTGCGGGTGTAGACGACTTTCACATCGGGATAGTTGTCCTCAATGAGTTTTCCAAGTTTCATCGACATCTGCAAAGTGAGGGCTTTTTCTTGACAATGTTTGCCTACGGCACCAGGTTTTGCTCCGCCATGACCAGCATCAATGACCACAGTTTTCACTTGTCCGACACTTTTTTTCTGTGAAAAAGCCACTCCGCCGAAGCAAATTAGTGCAATAAAAAGGGCAAATAAACGTTTCATTTTCAATTGTGTATTTTTATTTTTTCGAAATTGCACAAATTATTGGTATCTTTGCAATTTCAAATGCAAAGATACGAGTAAAATTGGAAAGTGAAAAATAGAATGAGGAAATTTTTGAACATCTGCCTGTTAGTCGTTTTTATAACGCTACAGACAACTGTATCCGCACAGGCGGATTCCGTCCAAAATACTCCCATTTCTGTCACCAATTCTGTCGATTCCACTGCAAAAAAACTCCCCGACACAAATTTTTCTTCCACCCTGCCTGTCATTCCTCTCTCGCAAGGCGCCATCACCAGCATCGTGCATTATCAGGCCGACGACTCCATTGTTTTAAACGTCAACAAACGCCACGCGCAACTCTTCAACAACGGCAATATCGAATATGACGGCATGGTGCTCAAGGCCGACGATGTGCGTGTTGATTTCGACAAACAGATGCTCTACGCCCAACCTGTGTTGGATACCAACGGCAAGGTGCGCGGCCACCCCTTCTTCAAACAGGACGAAGCCGAATATATAGCCGATACCATCGTCTTCAACTACAACACCAAGAAAGGCCTCATCTCGGGCGTCATCACCCAGGAGGGCGACGGGTTCCTCCACGGCTCCCGCGTCAAGAAGATGAACGACTCGGTGATGTACCTCAACAGCGGTCTCTACACCACCTGCAACTACTCCCATCCTCATTTCGCCATCAACTTCACCAAATCCAAGGTCATAGCTGGCGACAAGCTCATCACTGGCCCCGCCTACGTCACCATAGAGGACGTCCCCACCCCCATTGCTCTGCCCTTCGCCTTCTTCCCCATCACCCATGGCCGTGCCTCCGGCATCCTCATGCCCTCCTACGGTTGGATGAACAACCGAGGCTACTACCTCAAAGACGGAGGCTACTACTTTGCCCTCAACGACAATATCGACCTCTCCCTCCTCGGCGAGATTTACACTAACCTCAGCTGGGCCGCCGAAGCCCGCAGCAACTACTATGTACGCTACAAATACAAAGGCAACTTCGACATACGTTACGGCATCACTAAAGAGGGCATCCGAGGCGACAGCACCACCTACAACCGCTTCAGCGACTTCAAAGTCACTTGGCGACACGAGCAGGACGCCAAAGCCAACCCCCACAGCCGTTTCTCGGCCGATGTCAACCTCCAAAGCCGTAACTACAACAAGAATACCACCAACCGCAACGACTATTTCAACAGCACCACAACCTCCAGTGTCTCCTATTCCGGTCAAATCGGCAGTTCGTTTAATTTTGCCGCCTCGCTGCGCGAATCCTACAATGTCCAAACAGGTATCATGAACCTCAAACTTCCCTCACTCTCCCTCAGCTCCACAACTTTCTACCCCTTCCGCCGCAAACAGCCTACAGGTTCCTATCGCTGGTACGAGAACATCTCCCTCTCCTACTCCCTCTCTGCCGACAACAACATCACCGCTCAGGACTCCGACCTCTTCAAGCAAACCACTCTCGACCGTATGCAGTACGGCGTACAGCACTCCATACCCCTCAGCAGCACCCTCAAAGTGCTTAAATACTTTAATTGGACCAACTCCGTCAGCTACAACGAACGCTGGCATTGGTCCACCATCAGCAAATCTTTCGACACCCTCAGCGGCACCCTCACTATTGACACCATCCGAGGTTTCCGATCCAACCGTGATTTCAGCATCACCTCCTCCCTCTCCACACGCATCTACGGCATGTTCAACTTCAAATACGGCCCTATCAAAGCCTTGCGACACGTCTTCAACCCCTCCATATCGTTCAATTTCCGCCCCGACTTCGGCAACTCCAACCTCGGGTGGTGGAAGTCCTACACCGATAATACCGGCTACGTCCACCGCTATTCCATTTTCGAGCAGAGCCTCTATGGCGGCCCCGCCGACGGTCGCTCTGGCCGCATCTCGCTCAACCTCGGCAACAACCTCGAAATGAAAGTCGCCACACCACGCGACACCGTCAACGACACCAAGAAAATCACCCTCCTCGAAAGCCTCAACGGCTCTCTCAGCTACGACCTCGCACAAGACTCCCTGCAATGGTCCGACTTCAGCATCACAGGCCGCACCACCCTCTTCAAAAGCCTCATCCTCAACTATGCAGGATCCTTCAGCCCCTACTATATCGACAGCCTCGGCAACAAACACAATCAATTTGTGTGGGAGGTGGGTGACAAATTCTTACAGAAAAACAACTCCACCTGGAGCGCCCAAGTGTCCTTCAACCTCAACAACAGCCTCTTCTCCAAAAACAAGAAAGCCGACACCAAACCCGCAGGCGAACAGATTGTGGCCCCCATCATGCAGTCGCCCTACAACTACAACCCCGCCCTGCTCATGGGCACCTACGCCGACTTCTCCATGCCCTGGAACGTATCCTTAAGCTACACCCTCAGCTACGTCAGCCGCTACATAGCCGCACAATACAACTTCAAACACGACGTCATCCAAACCCTCAGCGTCTCCGGCAACGTCAACCTCACCCCCAACTGGCGCATCGCCGTCTCCACCGGCTACGACTTTGTCAACAAAGGCATGTCCTACACCTCCATCGACATCTACCGCGACCTCCACTGCTGGGAAATGCGCTTCAACTGGGTACCCTTCGGCTACTACAAAAGCTGGAACTTCCAAATCAACATCAAGGCCAACAGCCTCAAAGACGTCAAATACGAAAAACGCCAGACCTACCTCGACAATCAAAGCTATTACACCTATTAAAGGTGGGTTCTATAAATTCAACGTATGAAGATAATGAAAAATAAAATACTTTTCTGCGATTTCGGGCGTTTTCCGGCATCTTGCTGTTTATCACTCGGTCACGTAGCCCGCTACGCTTCCTCGTTCTGCACAGCAAT
>JAZUFY010000148.1:0-2967 GCA_045640925.1 Bacteroidales bacterium | reverse complement strand
TACAAAAATACGAAAAATTATTGACATACACAACTTTTTTTGAAGAAATTATTAACAAATTAATTCATCCAACAGGTTTCCCATTTTTAATTCTACTAAGGTACTGCCTTCCGGCTGGTCGAATCAATTCCGCCAACGCGCCGTTACTATAGAACTATCCTTATTATAGGGGGATGTCAGAGGCAAGGAACAAGTAAAGGTTATCGGTTATTGGTTATCGATTTATAAGGGTTATAGGTTATCGATTTGTAAAGGTTGTTGGTTTTTGAATAATATGAGGTACTTATTGATTCGGGAGCCGTTCTTAACTCTTAATTCTTAACTCTTAACTAATCAAGGACTGCCGCCCTAATTCTCAATTTTCAATTCATGAGTGGTGAATCTTTTTTGGCAGTTGTTGAAAAAAACGAGCCAACAGGAGGCCTATTTTGGGGCTTAGTTCTGTCTGCTCTTTATGAACGGAATTGCGTAAAGTGGGTAGATGTCGATGTCGGGTAGCTGTCCGAAATTCTCCAATGAGGTTCTGACACCATACGGGACATTCTTACTTTTGAGAAAGATGCGCATGCTTTGCATGGATCCTTGTGTCCCTGCTTTGACCTCGATGGGTATTATCTCACTATTTCGCGAGATGACATAATCTACTTCTGAATTGGCGTTGGGACTTTCTTTGTGCCAACAATATAGTGGGGTGGGTTCGTAGGGGGAGGCGGATTTCGTCAACTCGCAACCTACAAAAGTTTCTGCAAGGGATCCTTTGTTTATTAGTTGGCTGTTGGTTGAAAGTAAGATGTCTTCGTAATTCAGACCCAATACTTTCAGCAATATCCCTGTGTCAAAATAAATCATTCGGCGGTATTTCTCATTAATTTCGGCACCCAAGGGGATCCCATTGGATGAACTATGGGTGACGGGATACACTAAGCCGGCCATAATGAGGGTGTTGAGGGCATTTTTCACCTGCTCTGCACTCAGGTTGCTGTTAACCTTACTGTATACAAATTTCCCTTGATTTTGATGAGCGACAGAAAGAAATGTTTCATCAATACGGTTTAAGGGAACTCGTTTGCGGTACTTTGAGAAATCATCACGGAAAGATACCACCAATGAATTGAGAATCTTCCCACAGGAGAGCAGGCTCCCTTTGTTGATGTATTCGGATACTACTTGTGGCATCCCTCCTATGATGAGAAATGTGCGCAACAGTTCAATCATCATGGTGTGTATGGTTTCGTGGGGAGGATTTGTTGGGGAAGATTGTTGGATGATGTCGTATGCGGATTTTTTACCGCAGGCATACGCAAACTCTTGGAAGGAAAGTGGGTACATGAATATGGATTGTACTCGGCCTACCCCAAAAGATGGCAACTCTTCAAGGGCAAACTCAAGCAACGATCCTGCGGCAACAACATGTAGATGCGGCATTCGCTCATAGAAGTATCGTAATTTGCTGATGGCTTGAGGACATGCCTGTATCTCGTCGAAGAAAAGGAGCGTTTGGCCTTCTATGATTGGGGTGTTGAATATGGCCGAGAGGTGGTTGCATATTTCCTGCGGGGAAGACTGGGGTGTAAACAGGCTATGGAGGTCGGCTCTTTCGGACAAATCTACTTCAAGGTAGTGCGTGAAAGAGTCGCCAAGATGCCTGATGGCTGACGTTTTTCCGATTTGACGAGCACCTCTTACTAATAATACTATATGGTTTGGATCTTCTTTCCATTGTATAAGGTGCTGGTCAATAGTTCTTTGTATGTATTTTCGATTCATATTTATCAGTTGTTTTATTGTGCAAATATACGAAAAAACGCGAAAATAGGCATCAAAAAAAATACAAAAACGAGAAAATAGGCATCAAAAAATTGATGAAAACCGAGAAAATAGGCACCGAAAAATAATTAAAACCGAGAAAATAGGCATCAAAAAGACCTCCGCAGACCTGTGAATCCGCAATTCAAGAGGGTCGTAAGTCCCGTTTTGTCCAATAATGGGGATTTGGGGTAAAACGGTCAAAGTGCCACGGTGTCTTTCCTGTCTTCTAACAGATAGTTGAGTGCCGGAATTATTTTACAGTCATCGTGCACGACATCTCGAAAATCGGAAAAGGTGATAAGCGTAAAATGGTCACAGCACGGTATTCTTGATGCTTTAGCTAATGCAGGTGTCTCGCGATTGAAGGTTTGTGGTGAGGATTTTTCGGCTTAAAGTAGACATGGTATAGGGGCATTTCGCTTGAATTCGGAATTGAAGAATCAGTTTGATTCTCTTTGCGAAGATTTTGGAATGAGTGCCACTACGGCATTCTCTATTTTTATTCGTTCCGTTATCCGCAATCGCAGAATTCCTTTTGCTATCGAGGCATCTCCGGTCTTGCAGACGCTCACCGACGGCAAAGCGGCTTTTGATGAAATGCGCAAAACCATCCAAGAAAAAGGCATCGAAGAGATGTCGCTTGATGAAATCAATACGCTTATCGACGAAACACGCAAGGAATGACATGAGGGTATATGCTGTGATAGACACGAATGTATTGGTGTCAGCCTTGTTGGCGCGCTCTAATTCGTCACCAACCGTCAAGGTGTTAGATTACTTGTTTCAGGGGCTAATCGTTGCGGTGTTCAATGATGATATTATCTCCGAATACTCAAGTGTGCTCCACCGCGAACAATTCGGGTTCTCGGAAGATGCTATTGTCAGGGCTATTTAAGCAATTCGTACTGGTGTAAGTGTTAAGGTGGAATCAATGAATACTGTTTTGCCAGATCCTAAGGATGTTGTATTCTATGAAGTGGCTATGACGCAAAATGGGCCATATCTTGTCACAGGAAATATTAAGGTGGGTTCTATAAATTGATTTCTTGGGATTTCGGAGTGATTTTCGAGCAGGTTGCTGTGCAGAACGAGGGAGCGTAGCGGGCTACGTGACCGAGTGATAAACAGCAAGATGCCGAAAAGCGCCCGAAATCGCAG
>JAZUFY010000147.1:0-10656 GCA_045640925.1 Bacteroidales bacterium | reverse complement strand
ATGACCTTCCTCACCGCCATCACCATGACCGCCCCCATCGACCTCTCCGTGGTGCAATCCATGACCCCCATCATGACCATGTTCGTAGCCGCCATCTTCCTCAAAGAGCCCATCACATGGAAAAAAGCTGGCGGCGTGGCGCTCAGTTTCGCGGGCGTGATGTGGCTGATATTCCAATCCACCCATGTAGGCGCGGTGCAGACACGGCCCCTCGGCATCATCCTCACCATTACCAACGCCCTCTCTTTCGCCCTCTACCTCGGCATCTGTCGCCCCATCATCTCACGCTACAGCGTGATAACGCTCATGAAATGGATGTTCCTCTTTTCCTTCATAGTCTCGCTGCCCTTCTCGGCCAACGGCATCGTCGCGCTTGACTATGGCGCGGTGCCCGCCAAAGTGTGGTGGGAAGTGGCCTACCTGATAGTCTTCGCCACCTTCGTGGCCTACTTCCTCATCCCCGTGGGGCAGCAACGCATACGTCCCACCCTCGTGAGCATGTACGGCTATCTCCAACCCCTCATAGCCGCCATAGTGGGTGTAGCGGTAGGCATGGACCGCCTCACCGTGACCAAAGTGCTGGCAGCCGTGTGTGTCTTCGCAGGCGTAGCCATTGTCAACCGCAGCCGCGCAGCAGGTTGATTTATAGTGGGGCGGCAGCCCAATTTTCAATTCAGAAGGACCTCATAGCACCCTCGCTGTAGCGTCGCTGTAGGTTCGCTCGCTGAAGCGAACAACAAGACACGGAACAGAGTTATTACGATGATGTCGGTGTAGAGCTGTCATCAAGTTATGAGCGTTTTGCGTTGGAGAGAGCCCCGCCCAATTCTCAATTAACTCGCAGCTGCCAGAAGGCGATAGAAGCGGCGGCGGCGACGTTGAGGCTGTCGACATTGTTGTGCATGGGTATGAGGACGGTGTAGTCGCATTGGTCGATGATTTCGGCGGGGAGTCCGTCGCCCTCGGTGCCCATGACGATGACAAGGCGCTCTTCGGCCATGAGCCGGGGATTGTCGATGCTGACGGAGTCGTGCTTGAGGGCCATGGCGGCAAAGGCAAAGCCTTGTGCTTTGAGTTGGGCAAATGTATGAATATCAGTATACGTCCAAGGTATTTGGAACACGGTGCCCATGCTCACACGGACACTGCGGCGGTTCAAGGGGTCGCAGCAGGTGGGGGTGAGCAGCACTGCGTCAATGCCCAGCGCGGCGGCGGCTCGGAAGATGGCGCCTGTGTTGGTGCTGTTGACCACGTTGTCCAACATCACTACCCTATGTGCGTCCCTGCATATCTCTTCAACACGCTTCGGCTGGGGCCTCCGCATGGCGCAGAGCACTCCGCGAGTAAGTTCATAACCTGTAAGTTGCGCCAAAAATTCACGGCTGCCAGTGTAGATAGGAATATTGCCACAACGGGCCACGATGTCGGCGGCATCGCCCACGAGGTGTTTCTCTTCGGCCAAGAGCGAGAGGGGCTCGCAACCCGCATCCAGCGCCACACGGATTACCTTGGGACTTTCGGCTATGAAGATGCCCTTGTCGGGCTCGAGACGGTTGCGCAGTTGTGCCTCGGTGAGGCGGGAATATATCTGCACATCGGGGTGCGAGAGGTCGTGGAGAATGGTCATTGGGCTATACTTTTTTGATACCTGAATATTTGCAGCAAATACCATGCCAATTGGCACAACTGCGCGGCAGTGCTGGCAAGGCAGAAGAGGAGTATGGCGAGGCGGTAGTCGGCCCGGACAATGCCTATCAACAACGCCACGCAACGCAACACCAACTGCACTAACTGGAGGATGAAGTCGACACGCTGGGTGCCGAAGATATTGGCTACGAACGTGAGCGAATTGGCCGAGAGCACTACCAGCAGCCAGGGTATCAGGCAGCGGACATAGTAGCCTGTGCCTATCCATTTCTCGCCGAAAAGGAAGGTGAACACGGGCTCGGCAAAGAAGAATCCCAACAGGGCCAAGGGTATGGCCACCGCATTGAGCACCAGGAGGAAACGGCGGATGTCGCGGCGGATGGGCTGGCGGTCGCGCACTTTCTCGCTGCACGAGGCGTAGAACACTTTCTCAAAGGCATTGGCAAGGATGTTGACGGGTCGCTGGGTGAAGGTGAGGGCGAGGGAATAGAGGCCGAGGAGGGCATTGTCGAACCAAAAAGCCAGCAGAAAGAGGGGCATATTGGCCGAAAAACTGCTCACAAACTCCTTGGGCATGACGTAGAGGGGGAAGTTCTTGTACTTCTTAAAAAAGTCCATCGAACATCGAGCATTGGCTGGCGCTGAGCATTGCTTTGCCATACGGTGGAGGTAGACGTTGCCAACCACTTTGCCGAGGATGGTGCCGAGGGGCAGACCGAGGCTGTGGAAGAGGGCCACGACGGTGTTGGCAAAGCCGAAGAGGATTTTGGCGGCCACGCCAGAGAGAGAGGTGAATATCTCACTAACAGCGATGTGGCGGTACTGTTTGTGACGATTGAGGAGAAAGATGTAGACGCGTGTGGTACCACAGAAGAACACCATGAAGGGGATAAGCAGGTAGAGGGGGGCGCAAAGGGTGGAGAGTTGCGACCCCGTGAGGGCCAGCACCCCTGCCACAGCCAACAGCAGGCCCGACACAACAGCATTGAGACGGAGGGTGCCCTGGGCTATGTTGCGGGCTTCGATGTCGCTTTCAGCCACTACAATGGAGAGTTCGTATTTGCAGGTGGAGAGGATGATGAGGACCTCGATGTAGCTGTAGAAAACGCTGTAGAGGCCGAAATCGTCGGGGGTGAAAAGGCGAGCCAACAAGAGATAGGCCAAAAACGCTACCCCCTGGGCCACCACATTGCCCAAGAGCAGTGTGCCCGAATCGCGTACAAAACGTGATTTGAAGATATGTTTGTCATCTTTCATCTCTCATCTGTCATCTCTCAACTGTCATCTTTCATCCGTCATCTTTCTCACCGCCCATTCGGCTCCCAAAAGCAACACAATGAGGATGAAGAGCAGCGGCAGGTTGAGCAGTTCGGTGTAGCGGATGTGGGAATAAGCCACGCTCTTGATATCGTCGCGGGCGGCAAGCAGTTGAGGCAGGCGGTCGACCTCGGAGGGAGAGAGCATCTCGGCGCCCGTGTTGTTCGCCAAGGTGTTGAGCAGGGTATGGTCGGCCACCATATTGAGGGTCTCGAGGTTCAGTTCCTCAACGAAGAAACTGCCCTTGGCGGCATAGCTCCTGCCCCCGAAAATGGTGCGGGCCGAATAGTTGTACTGTCCAGGCGGCAAAGTGCCGACGTTGAGGAGGTAGTTGTTGCCACTGCGGTTGAAAGTGTAGCCCTTGTCGGCAATCGTCAACTCCACATCGGGGGTGTTGACGGGCTCGAAATTATCGTTGTAGAGTTCGGCCTCGAGGGTCACAGCCTCGCCAGCACGGTAGACAGGCTGTGAGGTGACACGGAAACGCTCCTTGTTGGTCTGTAAAGAGGTGTAAACCACCATCTTTTCAACAAGTTTGTCGAAACCCGCGTGGCTGCTGTTCATCTGATAATCCTGCAAACGCCATCGCCACAAACCCTCGCCTACCACAAAGGCGCTGCGTATGCCATCGTTCTGGCCGAAAGCAATCAAGGGTCGGTCGCTGGCCACGGAGCCAATCTTGGCGGTGAAAAGCGACTGAGTGTTGCCCGCCATGCGGTAGTCGCCGAAAGGTGCGGCCAAAGGAGGCATCTGCTCCATGAGGCCACAAATGTCATCATCGAGGTTGAAGAGTGCGAAAGCACCATTGTGCGAAGCAGTTACCTCATCTGTCTTGTGGGTCTTGGCCACAATCTGCAACCCATTGTGAAGGGCGTTGAAACGACCGAGGTCGGTCTGGCTGCCCACGATATAGATGGTGGGAATCTTGGCTGCGGGCACCGCGATGCGGGCTGTGGGAAGATTGTGCAACACAAGCAGGTCGTAGCCCTTCCACCTTTCGGCGCTCACCTCGCCTTTGCCGTTTTGCAACCGCCATTTGCCGCTTTCGCACGTCAGCACCTCCACCTCATAGTTGGGGTTGTGCTCCACGGCCTGTTTGAGGGCCGCCACATCGGGATGGGGTGCTGCGGCAGCGATGGCTATTTTTTGGTGGCCATCGATGACCTCCACAGCCACCGTGCGGCGATTGTTCTGCTCCGATACCTCGCCCTTGCAGGGGCTGATGCTTACCGTATATGTCTGCACACCAGGCTTATCGGCAGTGAGTACCGCCGTTTCGGTGGTAGAAAAATCATCAGAGGTGTAGGCAATCTCCTTGCTGAAAAGGCTCTTGCCGTTATGGGTGATGGAGAGTGTTGTCCGCTCGCCCTTGAGGCGCGAAGCACGGACAGTGATTTCAAAGGGGAACTGGTTGCCGAGGTAAGCGGTGCGGTTGTAGCGCAGATTGGCCAAGGAGGCATCACGCCTACGGGTGGTGTCGCCCAGGGCCACAGTATACACAGGCACAGCCAAATCGGTTGCCGCAATCACAGGGTTCTGCCCCTGATTATAGATACCGTCGGTGGCCAAAACAATGGCACCGAGGTTTCGGCCAGCATAGCGGTCGGCGATGTCGTCGAGAGCCGCAGCAATATCGGTAGCAGTGCCGCCGAAAGAGTCAACCACAACCTCGTAATCCTTCAACAATTGGGGGTCAACCACATTGCGGGCATCCTCGCCCACCGACTGCGACACATCTTGGGCTATCACAACAATAGGTTTCTCATTATCAGCCACCTTGCGTTTCACCATCGGGGCCATCAGCAGGAAGGCGATGACCGCCACAGCCAGGAAACGCAGCAGCGAGAGCAGCAGGAGCATCTTGCCCTTCAGGCTGTCCCTGCCTTTGAAATAAAGCGCCGCACTGTATGCCGCACCAAGCAGCAGACAAAGCAATATGCACCACCAAGGATAGTCAAACAGTATTTGCATTTTTTGCATTTTTTAATTAGTCTAATTAGTCCAATTAGTCCAATTGGTCCAATTGGTCCAATTAGTTATCAGCCTCGAGGAGGAAACTCACGGGGCGGAAGCCGTCGTTGCAACTTATCATGGCCGAGTAGGGGTTCTTCATCCAGCCGTCGTAGAATTTGCCTCCCCCACGGGCCAGCTCCTCCACAAACTCCCTCATGCTGCCCCAGGCACTATCGCACAGCCCCTCGGGACACTTGCCGTCGATGGAGACAAACACCTGCCCCTCGCACACGTCGCAAGTATGCTCAATGGGGTTTTCGTAGCGGGCCATCAAATCACTGTAACAGGCCTTGCGCACAGCGGTAATCTTCACCCTCCTCATATCGACCTCCCCAGTTTTCGGGCCTCTTCGAGGAACTCGGTTTTGGCCACATCGCCAGGAGCCGACACCCCCTGAGCCACAACCATGCCGCAGTTCTCGATATGGAAATTGTCGAGCAACATGGTGTATTGCAACTTGATTCCGTCGCAGATGTGAGGCTTGTGCGAAGCCGCAGCCAAGAGCAAAGCCGCATGACGGATATGGAAATCGTCGCGCAAAGGATTGTGAAGCCTGTGAATCACCGCAGCCAGCTGAGCACTCACGCCATAGAAATACACAGGCGAAGCCAACACCAACATATCGGCCTCGGCCAAGGCGGCATACACCTTGTGCATATCGTCCTGTTGCACACACCGATGCCCGTTTCCGAAACACTCGTTGCAAGCCCTGCACGGAGCCACCTCGAGGTCGGCCACCGAAAGCACCTGCACCCTATTTCGCTCCTCGGCCCCCTCGGCAAAAGCCCGAGCCAGCAGCATCGTATTGCCCTCTTTGCGGGGACTTCCGACTAAAACAACTATATTCACTTTATTATATTAAAAATTATTGATAATTAATATTTTATATTCAATCTATGGCAGTTCGCAAACCTCAATCCTCCTTCAGCCATTCGAGAAACTTGGCCCTAAAACCGCGCGACTTGAAAGCGGCTGCCAGGCGGTCAACCTGCTTCTCCGAAAGCCTCCTTTTGCCGATGCTTTCACGAGCCAAACGGAGCCTTTCATCATCGCCCCGAGCCTTTTGCAACGAAGCCGCAAGCCTGTCCACCTCGGCTTCGGAGAAAGCCGAAGAGTCTTGTGGAGAAGCCTTTAGCGAAGGCTGAGCAGGAGCCGAGAGGTCCTGCAAAGCCGTGAAGTGATTGGCCGTGGGATTGAAAGCCACCTTGTAAGTGCGCCCGAACTCATTGGGGCCCACCATGAGCGTAACTATCTTATCGGCAGGACGATGCAGAACAACGTTCACCTGATGGGGCCTTGCATCGAGGTCTTTGACCAGGACCCGCCGCTGAGGCATCTTGTTCACAATGTCGCCATCAACATATACCACAAACTCCTCGCCGCCTTGGGCCGCAAAAAGCACCGCCTGGGCTCCGCAACGAGCCCCAAGTAGCAGCAAACACACTGCCACACAACGCCGTAATAGATGACTGATATTTGATAACCGATGATTCATTTAAGTATAGATTAATATTTAATAACGCAGAAAAAGTATTATTATTATCCCGAGGAAGAATTATTTTACTTCCTCTGTGCCGAGGTAGTAGGGTCGCACTGCTTGCGATATGCTTGCGACATGTTTGCGACATGCTTCCGATATGCTTCCGATATCATAGATGGGATGTATATGGGAAGGATTTCGCAAGGATATGGGAAGCACAGCGAAAGTACAGCGAAGGTAGAATGGAAGAAGGAATAGGGGGGAACAATGAGAGAATGAGGTGGGGGAGAAGGGAGGGCAAGGGGGATATTTTTGGAATCAATATAATTATAATTGTTTGATTTGCTTGCTGTTGAAAGTTTTTTGAAAAAAAGTTGAAAAAAATGTTGGTGTTTGAAAAAATAGTCGTATATTTGCACATTCGAGACCCTCTCCTACGGCCATCGTATGAGCGGGTTTTTTAATGAATTACAACAAGTTGAATCATTATTGAAAAGAATAGGGGTACGAAAAAAATGAAAAAGAGGTACGAATCGCCCACAATGCGGGTAGTGGAGTTCAGGGTTGAACGCGGCTGCCAGTCGTCGATGAGGCCACAGAACGAGGGCTTCGCTGGCGAGCTGCTGGGCAACGAGTTGTTTTGGGACGAGCAGTGCCAGGGCAACGAGGGTTTCTTTGGCGAGGCAGCGGGCAACGAGGGTTTTATTGAATAGGTATTAATCTGATTAATAATTAAATATTGATATTGCATCATGAAGAGGACACTTTTCGGTTTTTTGGCTTTAATGGCTGTGTGCGGCACAGCTTTTGTGGGGTGCAAGAAGGATAACGCGTTGGACGACACGAAGTACAGCACCATCATCACTGTGAAATCGCTGGCGGGCAAGACGCACTATTCGACAGGGTCGGTGGTGTGGGACAAGGGGGACCAAATCAGCGTAATCCGAGGCAACAGCGGCGAAGGAAACACGTTCAGTACTTTCTACCTTATATGGCCCATAGTGAACGACGAGGCCCGTTTCGGGGGCAACCTTTCGGCCAACGCCCTGGCGGGCCGCAGCTATTACGCCATCTACCCCGCACAGGAGAACCTGAGTGTCAATAACGGAAAGCTGACCTGCGAGGCTGTGAAGACCACGCAGACGCTTACCCCTGGCACTTTTGGCAGGGGCTGCAACACGGCTGTGGGGGCCAACGACACGACGGTGATGCGGTTCTACAATGTGGGTGCGCTGGCCAAGATGTCGGTGGCTGGCGATGTGAATATCAAAAGTATACGTATCACCAACACTGAGCAGAATGGGTCTCCCCTTTCGGGCCGAGGCACGGTGAATGTGCTGGCCGCTCCGAACCTGAGCATTGTGTGGGACGAGGCGAGCAGCAAGAAATATGTGGAAGCTGTGGCTCCGAATGTGACCTCCGGCGTGGGGATAAACGGCGGGGCATGGTTCTATATCGTGCTGCCCGCGTGTACGTTGCACGACTATACGGTGACTATCACCGATATTAACGGCAATAACCATGTGTTCGGTTTTCACAATGTCGACCTGAACATCGAGCGGTCGCATGTGGTGAATCTGGGCTCCTTTGAGGTGAAAGAGGCCGATGTACCCGCCTTCACTATCAACAGCAACAGAGACAGCGTGATGTTTGCCCCCGGCAACCTGCGATGGAGCGCCTCCAAAGGGTGGCGATTTGCCGAACACGATTACGACTATCTCGGCAGTGCGAACTGCGACACCAATATGGATTGTTTCGGCTGGAGTTCGGACGGCGATTACGGCAGGACTATCTGGAAAGTTCATCGCAACGAGGCCGGCGAATGGGTCGGATATGAGGGCTACGGCGGCGATTTTTCCGACTGGGGCTCGGCTGTGGGTAGAGGCTGGAGGACATTGAACACGGCAGAAATGCACTATATCTTTTTCAGCCGTAGCAACAATGTGACATTCAACAATGAGGATAAGGGGCAGATACTCTACACCAAAGCCACTGTGAGCGATACTAAGGGTGTGATACTCTTCCCCGACGGCGATGTGGAGCTGACCGTGGCTGGGAAAGAATTGGAATACATAGACAACACTTTTGACACCCTCAAATATACCGCCGCCGAGTGGGATATTTTCAAAGCCGCAGGGTGCGTGTTTCTGCCTGTGGTGGGCTATGTGATAGCTGGCAGTTTTGCCTCTTATCCTTACGGCCTTTATTGGACATCCACATCCAATACTACCGAGGAAGCTTATGCGCTCTACGTTTGGACATATTCATCCAATAAGCCCGGTCCGTTCCTCTCCACAAATTATGGCGACGACCGCACAAGCGGCAACTCGGTACGCCTTGTGAAAGCGCTTTGATTTTTGGTATTTGAAAAAATAGTCGTATATTTGCAAAATAAAAAATAGATAATAATATGAACATACTGCTTCTTGGTTCGGGTGGGCGCGAACACGCCATGGCCCACAAAATCGCGGCAAGCGAACTATGCACACGTCTCTTCATAGCCCCTGGCAACGCGGGCACCGCCCTGGTAGGCACCAATGTGGCCCTCAACCCCGAGGACTTCGAGGCGGTGGGTCGCTTTGTACTCGAAAACCAGATTGAGATGGTAGTGGTAGGCCCTGAGGCGCCTTTGGTAGGCGGCATAGCCGACTATTTTGCCCAGACGCCCAAACTGAACAAGATTCCCTTCATCGGCCCCAGCCAGAAAGGGGCCCAACTGGAGGGCAGCAAGGACTACGCCAAAGATTTTATGACCCGCCACAACATTCCCACGGCGGCACACCGCACCTTCACCCGCGAGACGCTACAGGAGGGGCTCGACTTCCTCAAGACCCTCAAGGCGCCCTATGTGCTGAAGGCCGACGGCCTTGCGGCAGGCAAGGGGGTGCTCATCCTCGACACCCTCGCCGACGCCAAGAAACAACTCACCGAGATGCTCCAGAACGCCAAGTTCGGCAACGCTTCGGCCAAGGTGGTCATCGAGGAATACCTCGACGGCATAGAGATGAGCCTCTTCGTCCTCACCGACGGCAAACACTACCAGCTGCTGCCCGAGGCCAAGGACTATAAACGCATCGGCGAACACGACACGGGCCTCAACACGGGCGGCATGGGCAGCGTAAGCCCTGTGCCTTTTGCCGACAAGAAGTTTATGGAGAAGGTGGAGGAACGCATCGTGAAACCCACCGTGAAAGGACTTTTCCAAGAACAGATACCCTACAAGGGCTTCATCTTCGTGGGCCTCATGGCCGTGCAGGGCCCCGACGGTTTGGACCCCTACGTCATCGAATACAATGTGCGCATGGGCGACCCCGAGACCGAGAGCGTCTTCCCCCGCATCAAGAGCGACATCGTGAGCCTGTTCCAGTACACCTGGGAGGGCGACCTGCAAAAAACCACTTTAGAGATAGACCCCCGTGCCGCAGCATGCGTGATGCTCACCGCCGAGGGCTACCCCGAGCACTATGAGAAGGGGCACGAAATAACGGGTGTGGAAGAGGTGGAAGGAAGCCTCGTGTTCCATGCCGGCACCAAGACCGACGAGCAGGGCAGACTTGTGACCAACGGAGGGCGCGTGATGTGCGTCACCTCGCTGGCCGACAATATCCCCGCCGCCCTCCTCAAGAGCTATCAGGAGCTGTCAAAGATTCATTGGGACGGCCTCTACTTCCGCCGCGACATCGGCCAGGATATACTCAAACTGATGCTGAAATAGTAATTAGTGAAATGTGAAATGTGAAATGTGATATGAACGTGAACTTTCTTTTCACTTATCACTTTTCACTTATCACACACAAAAACACAACCGCTATGAAAAGGAATATTTATCGAAGCGAAACTTGGAAGACGATGCGTGTGCTGGGGGATTGGTGCTGGGGGACGCTGATGCTGTGTTGCCTGCTCTTTGCCCCTGGGGTTTTGAACGCACAGAGCAACAGCCAGTGGGTCAACGTCTTTATCGGCACCAACGGCATGGGGCACACTTTCCCAGGGGCATGCTACCCCTACGGGGCGGTGCAGCTGAGTCCCGACACGGACACTATTCCCCACAACATCAACGGGGTGTATCAGCCTCGGGTCTACGACTATTGTGCTGGCTATCAGTACCGCGACAACAGCATCGTGGGCTTCAGCCACACCCATTTCAGCGGCACCGGCCACAGCGACCTCGGCGACATCCTCATCATGCCCTATAGCGG
>JAZUFY010000146.1:0-13120 GCA_045640925.1 Bacteroidales bacterium | reverse complement strand
CGTCAGCGCGGGCACAGGCTCCGTCAAGAAGACCGACATCGCCCTCGGCAGCACCTTCGCCATCACCTCGGGCACCACGGTCAAGGACTTCAGCGACGCCGTCATCGAGCACAACGCCGACTACCGCCACGGCGACCAAATCGCAGTCTTCATCGTCCGACAACTGGTCAACGCGGCCACCAATGTCCCCTACGTCGTCATTGAGGCCGAAAGCGTCACCCTCGACCAGACCGACGACACGACAACGCTCCGCAGCCTCGTCGGCGAGGACGGATTTTCAGTCGTGGACGAATGTCTCGGTGCGGGCAGCACCATCAACGGCGGCATCTGCTGGGTGCACAGCCGCAGCACACAGGGCGGCACCAAGGTCTCGACACAGCGCCTGGAAGTGACCAACACGCTGCTCGAACAGTACCAGACCGCTGCCAAACTCAACGCCTCCATCGACAGTTACGGCGGATTGAACACCGAGCAGTTCCTCACTCCCAAAGACCCTGACGGCGGCGAGCAGCCGGGCCCGGGCCCTGTGCCTCCATCGGATTGCACGCTGACCCTCGTGCTCGACCCCGACGACGCGGGCACCTACTCCATCAACGGCGAGCACCTACCTGTGGGCGAGTACGAGTATCCCGCCGGCTCCGAGCTGGAGGTTCACTTTGAAGCCGCAGGCGGCTGGACTTTCGGCGGCTGGAAGGACCGCCAGGAAACCGACCCCGACTTCACCCTGACCCTCAGCGGCGACACCACGCTGGAAGCCATAGTGCTGGAGGATTAAGGGAGTAAAGGTTATTGGTTATCGGTTATTGGTTATCGATTTTTTCCGGAACCTCCGGAACTACCGGAAAATCCGGAACCCCCGGAAAATCCGGATAACCCGGAAAGACCGGAACACCCCCGCAACCCTCCGGAAAATCCTTATCAAAAAAAAAGGGCGGCCCTTTTTTGGGGGCGGCCCTTCTGTTTTTTGTGGTTTATACCTTTTCGACGGGTATCTGCACGATGGTTAGCCATTTCTCGGGGTCGGCCTGGTTCCAGATGCCGTCGACGTAGCAGGCTCGCGGAGCGCCGACCACCCTGTAGTCCTCTTTGGCTATGTAGGCGAAGGCGTCGACATAGTGCTGATAGAGACGCTCGTAGGGGCCGTAGCATTTGATGCAGAGGGCCATGGGTACCTCGGGCAGGTGTTTGAATTTGATGATGTCGGAGTCCTGTCTGGCCTCGGACACCTGTTCGCAGTATTCGATGTCGATGTCGTGGTCGGTGTACTCCTTGTTGTGTTCAAAGGTGAAGCAATAGCCTGGTTCGGGGCATTGGCACCCTAAGCGGGCCATCTCGGGCCCGATGACATTGACACAGAGGTCGCCGAGTTTGCCGTAGTTTTCGATAATCCCGCGATAGGAAGCCACCGTGATGGCGGGGAGTTTCTGGATGGTGATGTCGTTCATGTTGTTGATTTTTTGACGTGAGTCGGCCATGCTCACCAATCGGTCGCGTCGCAGCACAAGTTGGCGCAGCTGGGTCTCGGTCTGCCTGATTTTTGCCAGGAGTAGCTCCTGGTCGGGCACCTGGGTCTCGCTGGCCATAAGGTCGCCGATTTCGTCCAGGGTGAAGCCCACATCCTTGAGGTTGCGGATGGTCTGCATCTGCTGCAATTGGCCTACATGGTAGTAGCGGTAGCCCGTCCACTCGTCCACTTCGAGGGGTTTGAGGAGCCCCATCTTCTCGTAATGGTGCAGTGTTCGGTCGGTCACACCGCAGAGCTTGGAGAACTCACCTATCTGTAATTTAAGTTTATACATGATTTTTTGCGCAAATAAATCATTATTTTCAGATTGCAAAGATACGACCTAACCTAAGGTATGAGTCAAATTAAAAAGTGTTAAAAGAGAGATGAGAGATGACAGATGAGAGATGACAGATGAAAGATGGCTGCCGCCCAATTCTCAATTCTCAATTCTCAATTTTCAATTTTCAATTATCTTTCGTAGCAGGCTCTGCACACATTTGGCGTAGCCTTCACGCATCAGGGCCAGGCGGGTGCGGAACTCCTGCATCAGTTCGGGGTAGAAGCGGCACTGGCGGTAGGCCAGTTTTATGCAGAGGGTCTGCACGCCTGGGGGCTCGTCCAAGAGGCTCATGTGCTCCAGACAGAAGTCGAGAAAATCGGTTCGCAAATCGGCCTCCTCCATAGGCTGCCGCTCCACAAGGTTGAGCACAAGCCGACGCAAGGCGGTGTTCTGTGTGTGCATGATGAGGTCGATAAACTCGTTCTGCCGAGGCTTCAAAGCCACAATCTGCTCGTCTGCGAGGTGGGTCATCACCCAGGCGGCATTGCGGGCCTCCACAGCATTGGCAGAATGGAGCAGCGCCACCCATTCGGCCACAGCCTCGGGTGTGCGGGTGTGCCGAGCCAAGGCTACTGCCTCGCCGCCACTTATTCTACAAGTCAAATCCATATTTGTCATTGCGAATGAATAGATTACCTAATCCCCCTCCTCCAAAAGAAAGATTTCATCCACGGGTTTGCCGAAATATCGGGCTACTTTCAGCGCCAACACTGTTGAGGGGATATAACGCCCCGACTCGATAGAATTAATAGTCTGACGGCTTACGCCAACAGCCTGAGCCAAATCTTGTTGCGTGATATCTTTTATGGCACGTTGCACTTTGATTGTATTCTTCATAACCTACCTTTCATTGTCTTTTTGCTTGCGAGCCTCACGACGGAGCACCAGCAAACGAATCTTGAAAATGACGATATATCCAAAAAACGAGATGCCAAATCCCAACAATGCCTTGACATACGGAAACCATGGCAATGATTGATAGAACGCTAACCAATTATTCGAAAAAGATGCAACGCCGATTGTTTGGAATATGGAGAAGAGGATATAGATTGAAAACTGGATGTATGCAATGATGGCAACCGAAGAGAGACGAAGTTCACGAATCATCTCGTCCTCCTCCTTCTCGCGCGACAGGGCAATAAAAAACATGCCCAGAAACAATAGCAACTGCACTCCCATTATGCTCAAATAACTATAACGTTGTTCAAACAAGTGGAAGGTGTTGAACGCCAGTGTCATCAACACCAGATACACAGGGGCAAGAATCAGCAACACCCATCCTATTTTCTGACAAACGTGGGGCATCAAAAAACTTTTTTTGTTCATAATAAATTGATTTTTAATGTTATTAATACTTGATTATTTTTGGAATTCCAAATGCAAAGATACGAATATTTTACAAAATAGCAAGTATTTTTTACATTTTATCAATTATTTTTTACTTTTGACAGTTGCATCACGCGGACAGTTTTGTCCCCTCCTGTTTGCAGATTAGGACAATGGGTCTCTTGGTTGCAGTCGTGGAAACTGCAATGGAGCATTACTTTGCACGAGGCGGGGTTGTCGGTGAAATAGTCGCCCCAAAGGGTGTCGAAGTTCTTCTCGCGGAAACAGTAGTCCACCAACTTGGCGAGGGCTTCGGTACAGAGGCCTCGATTCCAATAGGGGCGGGCAATCCAATAGCCCACTTCGGCATCGTTGTCGGCGATGGGGATGTTGCTTATTTCGGGAGGCAGGTAGCCTATGCAGCCTATCGCCTCGGAGGTTTCTTTCAGCTCTACGGCCCAGAAATAGTCAGTGTTGAAAAAGGTCTCTATCATTGTGCGGCTTTCCTCCACACTCTTGTGGGGGTCCCAGCCTGCCCGAGGGCCTACTTCGGGGTCGGAGGCATATTTGTAGAGGCTCTCGGCATCGCTCACGCGCCAGGGGCGCAATATCAATCGTTCGGTTTCAAGTTGCATGTTGATAGTGAGTTTATTGTATGTTGGAGTTGTTGGAGGAATCGGGCGCCCTGCATTCCGTCCATTTGGACATGATGGAACTGAAAGGAGACGGGCAGGGTGGTTCGGCAAAGATGTCGGCTGTATCTGCCCCAAGCCAGGAAGGGATTGACAAATAGGTCGGTGTATTGGTTGACAATGCTGTCCAGTTGCGTCTGCACCAATGTGGAGGTGCCCACAATCATGTAGTCGTCCAAAAATGAGCTTTGACAGGTTTCGGCAGCCTGTTGGGTGAGGCGCAGATAATCGGCATTGAACTGCTGGAGAGGGTGGCTGAAGGGAATGTCGCACGAGTTGATGCCGCCCTGGCGGTTCTCCACAATCACGTTGAGCGCAATACGGTCGTAGCGGAACATCTTGTCCTTTTGCGGCAGCAGATAAAACTCTTGCACCTTGGTGGCAGCCTGACCGATACAATAGCACAGGAGCATGTTGAACTTGAGCCTATAGCGACGGCTGAAACGCACAAGTCGGCTTACATCCAATGTCTTGGTGAGCGTGACCATAGGCATGGGCGAGGACATCCACAGCTCGAAAGCTTGGGCTCTATTGGTGGTTTTGGGGTCGACTTCCTGCCTCATACTTCGGTGTCGGCAAGGGTGGTGAGGGAGTCGCCAGCGAGGCGGTATATGGTCCAATCATCCATCGAGACGGCACCCATGGATTTGTAGAAGTCGATGCTGGGTTTGTTCCAATCCAGGCACACCCATTCGAAGCGGCCACAGCCACGCTCAGCGGCTATCTTGGCGAGAGTGGCGAGGAGGCCTTTGCCATAGCCTTTGCCACGGTATTCGGGCTTTACGAAGAGGTCTTCCAGATATAGTCCCGACCGCCCCAGGAAGGTGGAGAAATTGTGGAAGAAGAGGGCGAAGCCCACCTCTTTGTCGCCTTCGAGGGCAAATATCACTTCGGCCCGATTTTTGTCGAAGAGCCATTCGTTGAGAATATCGGGAGTGGCAACCACTTCGTCGGACATCTTTTCATATTCGGCCAACTGCTTGATGAAATCAAGAATCAGGGGCACATCTTTTCTTTCTGCTTTGCGGGTGTTCATGGCGTTTGGGTTTAGGGTGACTTGAGGTAAAGGTTATTGGTTATAGGTTATTGGTTATCGATTTATAAGGGTTATTGGTTATCGGTTATTGGTTATCGATTTATAAGGGTTATTGGTTATCGGTTATTGGTTATCGTTGGGCGGGAGCCATCTGTCATCTGTCATCTCTCATCTTTCATCTCAAGTGGCCATGAGGCCATGAAGCCATGAAGCATTTTCACAATTCACCAGTCACTATTCTATCTTTCTTGGGTAGTTTTTTGTTGACTTCGTCCCAGGCATGTCGGGCGAGTTGGCGCAGGGTGGCGTCGTCGACATCACTCCCGAGGTGTATCTGGTTCCAATATTTTTTGTTGCAATGGTAAGCGGGCTCGACGGCCTGATAACGTTCGCGCAGTTCGATGGCACGCTCGGCATCACACTTCATCGACACAATGTCGGGCTTGTCCAAAAATACGCATGCGAAAATCTTTCCCTGCAAACGGAAGGCCACCACGGTGTCGTCGTAGGGCATATCCTCTGTCGTCATCGGCAGGCTGAGACAAAACTGGCGGAAGGTTTCGATGTTCATGGTGTTGTATTAAGGGTTACTTGTGATTAGTGACTTGTGATTAGGCGGCTTCCGTCCTCCCAGTCACCAGTCACAATTCACAATTCACATTTTTATACAAAAATCCACGGGGTGTTTCGCCTGTGTGGATACGGAAGAAGCGTACAAAGGAGGAGGAGCAGGAGAAATACAGGCGGTCGGCCACTTGGCTTACGGAGAGGTTCTCGGTTTTGAGCATTCGTTTGGCGGTGTATACGATGGCTCGATTTATCCATTCCTGAGGCGAATGTTCTGTGGATTGTTTGACTACGCCGCTGAGGTATTTGGAGGAGACACACAATTCGGAGGCGTAGAAGGCTACTTCGTGGCGCTCCTTGTGGTGCTTCATCAGCAGGGCGAAGAAATCTTTGGTGAGTTTTTCCTGCCGTGTGAGAGTGCGGTAGGTCTGCGGCTTGTGGTTCAGTGCTTTGACGGCTATCATGAGCATTGACTGGAGCAGTGGGGCCGCCACGGCCATATCGCTTTGCGCACATTGGGGGTAGAGGTATTTTTTGAGCAAGGAAAAGAGTTGTCGCTCCTCTTGGCACAGTTCTTCGGGCAGGGGATGGTCTTGGGTGAGGAGGTTGTCGGCATGGTGTAAGGATTCGCGGAAGGGCATGGCGTTTTGGGGGAGGGTGTTGGTGTAATCGTGCAGCTGCTCCATTATTTTCAAAGGGATGTGAATAAGGATGAGGCGGACGTCGGGGGTATGCTTCAAGAGGGTGAGCATCTGCTTGGGGGCAATGAAGAATGAGGTGCTGGGAGCGAGGCGGCGGCTGTCGTGATTGAGCTGATAGTCGATGGAGCCTTGGTTGCAGAGTCCCCACAAAAAGCCTTCGACCACAAAGGTAGGGTCGGAGGAGAGGTTCTTGGCAAGGGTTTCGGCATCGAGTTCGAAGGCCGACATCTGATTGGCGTTATGGAACAGGGGCAGTATTTCGCGCGACATGATATTTGGTGATGTGTTTTTACTGATTGAAGGGGCAGTTTTTGCCGATGCACTGGTTGTTGTTTTGGCTGCGGGTACAGATTACCTGCGGTTTATCCATCTCGATGCCGAAATGTTGTTTCACAAAATCGATGGCGGCAAGCACGGAGAGGTACGAGTCGCGTTTGCAGCAGCGTGGGCCGCCGTGCTCGGCCACGGAGGCGAGCGCCTGGGAGGTCATCAGGTTGGAGAGCCTCCATGAGTCGGTGGAGAGGGGTGTGTTGCGGGTGATGATGGAGACGAACATGCCGGTGCTGATGGCGGCACCGCAGGCACCCCAATAGCCACAGGCGCCTCCTGGCACCTGACGCCCACGGCTGAGCATCTCGGGCAGGGCGGTGCTGAGGTCTACATCGCCGCCAGCATTCTTATAGGCAGTGAGCAATGCCGCACCCACAAGGACGTGGTGTTCGGGACCGTGCATGTGGCAGAAGGACATGGACATTTCTTTTTCAAGAATAGCCACAGGGTCTTTGGACGTTTCGCCGAGGCAGAGCAGGACTACGGAGTCCATGCCGGTAGTGTGACATTCGTTGCAAATGTAATGGCCGTTGGTGCAACGGGTTTTGCTGAGTTCTTGTTTGTGGCAGAGCACGCACTCCATCATAGTGTCGTTGTCGAGATACTCCAAGGGGGCTCCGCAGATAAGACATTCTTCGTTCTGCATGGTTTGGGTGGTTTGGTTTTCCTGACGATGGCCGCAGGCGGTGAGCATCGCCAAAGTGATGATAATAATTATTTTTTTCATAATATTATTAACGCGGAAATACCAAATATAGTATGTAAGATTGAATATCATCAATCATCTTTCCTCCTCGCGGGCCAAGAAGGTGTGAAGATTCCCTCTACCCCATTGTCGAGGATTCCCATTCCAGGAGCCGCTGCTTCATGGCTGTACCAAATGCATAGCCCGTCAAAGAGCCATCGGAGCCCACCACACGATGGCAGGGGACGATGATGGGCAAAGGGTTGCGGTGTACGGCTTGTCCCACGGCCTGTGCCGACATGGTGGGCGACAACTGTCTGGCCAGCTGGCCGTAGGTGCGGGTCTCGCCGTAGGGTATCTGCTCCAAGAGATGCCACACACGGAGCTGGAAAGGAGTTCCCTGCAACGTCATCTGGGGCAGCCACAGCGGCTTCTCTCCCGCAAAATAGGCTTCCAACCAACGGTGGATGCCGTCCCATTCATTGGAACGACATCGCAGCGGGATTTCCCCGTAGGGGGTTCTATAGTTATTCTCAATTATCAATTCTGTATAATTAATCCGAGCCAATAGCCGAGGTACACCATGCCGAGGCCCAGCAACAGGCTTGCGCCCACATAGAGGGCCATGGGACCGATGTCGCCCGCAGCAATCATCTTGAAGCCGTCGTTGACGAAGGTCGAGAAGGTGGTGAAGCCGCCACAGACTCCCACAGTGAGCATCAGCCGCATGTTTTCGCCGAGGTTGAAGCCGCCACTGACGGCCCCGCTGATGAATCCCAACAGGAGGCAGCCCACCATGTTGACGGCAAAGGTGGCCCACACGGAGCTCCACCCCAACGCCTCGGTGCCGAGATACACCAGATACCGCAGCACTCCCCCCACAAAACTTCCCACACCAACAAATATTATCGTCTGAAACATTGTGTTTTGATTTATGAATTATGAATTATGAGTGAAAGGGCGGGAGCCGGATTTTAGTTAAGAGTTAAGAATTGGCTGCCGCCCTCCCAGTCACTAATCACCAGTCACTAATTTCATTTCACCGTTCCCACGTTGGCTCCCACTCCGCCGCCGCCTGCACGGCTGGCTTCGTCGAGGGCGCCCACTTTGCGCTGCTTGAGGGGTTTCTGGGTGGCGCCGAAGTTCCACTGCAAGCCCACGGTGACTTTCTGCATCAGGTAGCGCTGCTTATAGGAGCTCTCCACCCCCTGTCCTGCTACAATGTCGAAGTCGCCATTCATGGTGCGGAAGAGGTCGTTGATGTTGAGCGAGAGCAGCAGACGACCGTCGAGGGCGGTTTTCTTGAGACCGAGGTTGCACATATAGTTCCAGTTGACGTGCATGTAGCCCGAAGTCACAGGCGATGATACAAATCCGTCCAACTGCACCTTCCACTGCTTGGGCAGATTCCAGGTGAGGCAGCCATAGAAGGAGCCATAGAAAGAGTGCACATCGTAGGCATCGCCGCCCGCTTGACCCACCACGAGCGAGGGCATGGCGGGCGAATAGTTGTGATAATCGTAGGCGCCAGCATTGACAAGGAGGGTGAACTGTTTGCCTAAAGGCAGCTCGGCCAGGGTGAGGCCGCCGCCGAGGAGGCGTGTGGTGCCGAAGTTGTCGGCACGGAGCTTCTGGTCGCCAGTGGCGAGGTCGATGAGGGGTGTATGACTGATTTGGTCGCTGATGTTCATGAAGCTGGCATAGACGGTAACATAGCGGCCAAAGCCTGCGGTGAGGTACACATTGTCGCTGTAGCAGGGTTTGAGGTCGGGGTTGCCCACGTTGGCGGTGTGGGCGTCGATATAGTTCTCAAAGGGGTTGAGCTGCGAGAAGTGCGGGCGCTGGATGCGACGGGTGTAGCTGAGGTTGAAACGCTTGGAAAAGTCGGGCGTGTTGTAGCCCACAAAGGCTGTGGGGAACAGGTTGAAATAGTTCTGACGCACGGTGCCGAGACTGTTGTAGGCGTAAGTGTATTCGCCTCGCAGCCCAATCTTCACCGTCCACTGGGGCGAGGGCTGTGTGGCCAGGGTGGCGTAGAGGGCCGCCACCTGCTCGCTGTAGTCGAAGGGATTGTCGGTGTTGGTCACATCGGCAGTGCTGGTGCCCGGGTAAGTGGTGCTCACCATGCGGTGCATATTGTTGTCGGTTTTCGACAGGGCCCACTTGGCACCCGCCTCCATCATGAACATGTTCAACACCAGGCTCTGCCAGTCCACTTTGGCGCTATACACGTCGATGACGTTGTCGGAATGTAGCGTCATGGCGCCGATGCTGTCGATGGGGGTGTTCCACAACAGCGCTGGCGTGGGGGTGAGGAAATAGTTGCGGAGGTCGTTGTCGGACGCCTGCACGTTGTGCATATAGTCGATGTTGGCGGTGAGTTCGGCCATCTTGGCGGGGTTGAAGGTGTGGGTGTAGTTGATGTTGCCCATATACTGCCGCATGTCGAAAGCCGTGGCGGCATAGCTCATCACCTGCTGTGTGGGTATGCCCCATATCGACTGGTATGAGCGGTTGGCATCGGTGTCGGCGCTCTGGTGCATAAAGCTGGAGGGCATGGTGAAGATGAAGCCGAGGGTGTTGTTCTTGTCGATAAACCAGTCGCTACCTAATTTGAGGTTTATGCCGCCAATCTGGGCATCATAAATCGAATTGGACTTTTGGAGGAAGTCCACACCCCCGAGGCTGCTGCTGGTAGTGGACTGCACATCCACGCCTATCGGGTTGGTCTGCTCCGATATTTGGAAGAAAGTGTTGGTGTGCTCGGTGCGGTAGTTGAGGTTCACGTTCACGTCCTGGCTGAAGAAGTTGGAGGTGCGTGAAGGCAGCATATCCACCTCGCGCCCGAAGAACATGTCGCCCACATTGGCCGAGATGGTGCCGTTGAGCCCTTCGGCGAGGGTCTTCTTGCTCTTGATGTTGATGATGCCCGCCTGTCCTGCGGCATCGTATTTGGCCGAGGGGTTGGCAATAATCTCTATCTTGTCGATGCTGGAACCGTCGGTGCCGCGCAGCATGGCCTCGAGGCTCTTGCCGTCGAGGTGCGAAGGACGACCGTCTATCCACACCGACACTGCCTGACCGTTGAGCAGCACATTGCCGTCTTTATCTACCGACACTCCTGGGGCTTTGCGCAACAGGTCGAGGGCCGTGTTGCCCTGGGCAAAGGCGCTCTGCGCCACGTTCATCACCAGTTTGTCGGCCTGCTGCTCAATGACGGGTGCTTTGGCCGTAACCTGCACTGTCTGCAAAGTGGTGGCATCGGTGTAGAGCAAAATCTTGCCGAGGTCTTTGCCTGCCTTGAGGTCGAGCGGCTGATAGTGGGTCTTGTAGCCGATGAACGACACCGAGAGCATCAACCCATCGTGCGTCGACGAAGAGGAAAACTGGATGTTGAAGCGGCCCGCCTCATCGGTGACGGCTCCCGTCACCACACTGCTGTCGGCTTTCAACACAGCCACAGTGGCAAAAGGCAGAGGACTATTGTCGGCAGCATCTACCACCGACCCTTTGATATTGGCAGCGTTCTGCTGCGCCTGTAGCGGCATCACCGCCGCAATCATCATAACAACTAATGTAAGTATTGTACGTTTCATATTAATATAGTTTTTTATCAATCATGAGATTT
Source organism: Bacteroidales bacterium (assembly GCA_045640925.1). GTDB lineage: Bacteria > Bacteroidota > Bacteroidia > Bacteroidales > P3 > Colimorpha. Next base: position 2,308 of record JAZUFY010000146.1, on the reverse strand, counting down.
GAGCATCTTTATTATTTCGTCGCACGAGTTGACTACTTTCTTGTGCATCTTGAGGCCGACGATACCGCCGATGATGCCGCCCGCAAGACCGCCTACAATGAACGTGACAGCCATGCCGGGGTTGTCGAAACAACTGATGGCTTCGTAACCCAACCAGGCAAACCATACTATCACCGAAGGTATGGCAAACTTGAGCCACGTCTGATAGTTGTGCTTCAACTTGCGCATCACCTCCGCCACCGTGAGCAGGTCGCCGTTCATGGTCTGACTGTTAATATTGCGGTGATAACGCCAAGTGTAGTATATGCACACTATCATATACACCGATGTGGCCACTCTGAACAGCAGCGAAAACTCCAACCCCGTCAAAGGGAAATACACCAGCATCATCACGATAACGAACACCGCCGACACCACGCTCCATGTCGCCTGGCGGTTGATTGTGGCAGCCTTGCTGTTCATCGACTCGCGCAGCAGACGGTCGTTCACTATTTCCTCCCGATTGAGTTTGTCCTTCAGCAGCGACAACTGCCGCCGCATCTCTTCCAGTTCGATATTCGTATTGTCCATTTTTTGTAGTATTGTAGAAGGTTCTAATTTATTTCATCGTCTCCATCAACTTTTGCTTAATCCTCACCAGTTTCACCGACACATTCTTGGGCGAAATACCCACGATGGCGGCAATGTCGTCGTAGCTCATATTCTCCAGCCAAAGCAATATCAGCGCCCTGTCCATCACCTCCAACTTGTTGATGCGGTTATACAGCTGTCTTATCTGTTTGCTGTCGTCGTCGGTGTCGGCGAAGAGGTTCCCCGCCATTTCCAGCGGCACCCGCTCGCCCCTGCGCTTCTTCTTCCGCTCTGCCGAGAGACAGGTGTTCAGCGCCACACGCCACACCCATGTCTCCACCTTTGCCTCACCGCGAAAATCGTCAAAACCGCACCACAGATTGATTAGCGTGTCCTGAAACAGGTCCTGCACCTCATCGTGGTCCTTCGAAAACATATAGCACACCGTGTATATGGTGCCCCTATGTTCCCTGACGATTCGCTCGAAATCTTTTTCCTTTGTATCCACTTTATATCTGTTTTTCTGGTGACTTGTGATTAGTGACTTGTGATTAGGAGGCTTCCGCCCTCCCAGTCACCAGTCACTATTCACTATCCACATATTAGACGCAGCAATGGACAAAAAACTACAAAAAATTATAAAAAATTAAACATCTCTATCTTTTTTTATCTTCACCTCGGTGGCAACGAGGCACACTAACATCACCGGCAGCAGCAGGCATATAGCCTTCGGTGTACCCTCTTCGCCCTTCAAGGCGATAAATATTTCCAACAGCACAAAAAACACCGCCATCAGCAGCAGCACCAAACCATAGCCAATATAGCGGTAGCCTCGGGGGTCGGGCTGCAACTTCTTCGATTTCTTCACAAAACGCACCTTGCCGTCTTCTCTACCCAACGTGTAGCCGTTGTTGAATTGCGGAAACAGCACCGCCAGGGCCATCAGCACCTCACACAGCAGTCCCGAACCACTCACCAACAACAACTGTGTATCGCCACTGTGGGTAATCAAAATCCATATCAGCGTCCCTATCATCATCATCGTCGCCAACGCGGACATAATAATAAATATCGTCTTCCTCTGTTCCATTGTAATAATTTTTTTTGTGACTTATGATTAGAGACTTGTGATTAGGTGGCTGCCGCCCTCCCTAGTCACCAATCACCAGTCACTAGTCACCAGTTCACCTTTTTTTCGACAATTTTACCTCAGTCACAATAGCCGTAGCCGCAGCGGCCACAGCCGACAACAACGTCAGCACCCCCAAAAGCCCCGCCCACACATCGCCCATCTCCTCTGTCCACATCATAATGTTCAACAACACTATGAAAAGGGCGAAAGCCAAAGCCGAAATGCCGTAGCCCTTATAACGCAAGCCGCTATCGTCCTGGGGCAGTTTCTCCGTGCACAACTTCTTCATCTTTTTCGAGAAGAACTCCCTGTCGCTCGTGGGGCTCATCGCAATACCCACATAACCTACCCACGCCGACAGCATCGTCCAAACCGCGTCGAACGTGAACCCCTGGGTGACAAACACCCAAACCGTCACCCCCACCATCATCACCGCCCCCACCGTCACGAGTATCCTGAATATAGTCATGTTCTGTTCCATACCATTATTCGTTGTTTGTTCTTTTCGGGGTACGCTTTGCCTTCTTGAGCGCCTCGGCAAGAATCCACTCAATCTGGCCATTGGTGCTGCGGAACTCATCCGCCGCCCACTTCTCTATGGCAGCA
>JAZUFY010000145.1:0-2480 GCA_045640925.1 Bacteroidales bacterium | reverse complement strand
CACAACAACCAACCAGCACTCATCATGAAACATCTTTTCGCAATAATTCTTACCAGCGCGTTACTCCTCTGCGGCTGCAAATCTGCAAGCCCTTGGGCCTCGCCCGAAAATTGGGTCATCAGCCAAAACGACAACAACACCTTGGATGTCATCTACCTCGTGTCGGTCAACGTGTCCCAATCTTTTGATGCCGACAGCAATGAGGTGTACCTTGCCGTACTCACCGACGAGGAACGGGCCACAATCAAAGAAGAGATGGAATATGTGCAACAGGCTTTCGGCGATAGCGTCAACTACTACTCCCCCTTCTATCACCAATTCACATTCAGCGCCATCAACCTCCCGCCCCAAGACTTTGCCCGATACCGCCAAGCCTCCTTCGAGGATGTTTTGGCGGCCTTCAATTACTATATGGACAATTACAACCAAGGCCGCGACTTCGTCCTCATTGGCTTCAGCCAGGGAGCCATGCATGTGGTAGACCTCCTCAAAGCCATGAGCGACGAACAGTACGCCCACTTCGTGGCGGCCTACTCGTTGGGCTACCGCCTCTCGGCCGAAGACCTCCGACACAACCACATCAAAGCCGCCACAGGCGAAACCGACAGAGGGGTCGCCATGGCATTCAACTCCGTGACCGACACCGCCGCAATATGGCCCCTCGTTTCGAGCAATGCGGCCTGCTGCATCAACCCCGTCAACTGGCGCACCGACACCACCGAAGCCCACTTCAACATCGACAACAACAACGTCAGCATACGCATCGACCCCGACCACCATGTGCTGCTGCTCAGCGGCCTCAATGCCGAACAATATTTCATCACCGCATTGAAAGACCACTGCAAAGTCGGCAACCTTCACCTCGGCGATCTGCTTTTCTACCTCGACCGCATCGCCGCCAATGCCCAAAAGCGTCACAAAAATTCATCCAAATAATTACAAAAAACTATGAACAAAGAAGCCTTGAACGAATCGATTGTGCGCAACTCGCGCACAGTAACGATGGAAGAAGTAAAAGAAACCGTGCGCACCCTCTCGCCCACCGATTTCAACAACATGGAATTCGACGAAGAAGCGGGGCTGCTGCGAGCCGATTATTGCTATGCCGACCTCCACACCCTCGAAGCCGAATACGAGCCCATGAAGGCCAAATTCGTGGCCACCGACGAACTCCAAACCGCCATAAACACCCTCCTGCAAGAGGGCACGGGCGACTATGTGCGTATGGCCGACGACTCATTGGTGCACCTCATCAAAAAATCGCCCAAGACATCGCTCTTCCCCGTCGTGGAATCGGCCAACAAAGGCCTTTTCAACAAAGGCTACGCCATCGATAACCGCCAGATAGTCCTCGACGTGGAAGGCACCACCCTCACCAACGATCAGCCCCTCTACGCCGTGAAGGAACTGTGCAGCAACGAGACCTGCGACGAATGCAACGGCACAAAAATGGTGAGCAAAACCGACAAAAAGACCGGCGAAGTGACCCAGGAAGAATGTCCCAAATGCAAAGGTCACGGCACCATAGGCCATTTCGGCTACATCGTCACCACCCTCCACAATCATCAGACACAACTGGTCATCGTACCCAAAAACGCCATCGACCACCTCTCCGATTCGGCCATCAAGGACCACAAAGGCGACGACCGCGAGCCGAGCCGCATGTTCACACACTTCAACGGCACCAACCTCGAGGAATACCCCGCCATGCTCCAGGACTTCTACCTCGACGCCATCAAAAAACAACTGGAAGAAAACACCCTCACCGTCGACGCATACATCAAGATGGTGCCCTGTGTGGGATTCCGCTACAAAGAAGTCGTCTCGGGCAAAGAGTGCTCCGGCTGCATCGTCGACATCTTTGACAACCCCGAGCTCAAACTGCGTTTGGCCAGCGGCACCTCAAAATTCTTCGGCTCCATGAAAAACGGCATGAAATCCATCTCGGGCTTCTTTGGCGCCATCAGCAGCTCGGAAGGACACAAGAACCGCAAGGACACCATCCACGCCACCCGCCTGCTCATCGGCATAGCCTTGGCCGACGGCGAAATGAGCCCCGAAGAGCGCGAACTGGTCATGAGCAGCATCACAGGCGTTGACGAACTCACCAACGGCGACCGCAAAGACCTCTCGGCCCTGTTGAGCAGCCCCGACAGCAGCTTCCTCACCGACGACGACTTTGAGTTCAACAACGAAGGCACCGCCCGCGTAGTGCTGGACCGCCTCGAGAAGATAGCCCAAGCCACCGACGAAATCTGCGAAGCCGAGCAATCCATCATCGACCGCCTCAGAGAAAGGCTGCTTTAATGACATTTATTTGGGAGCGGATGCCGTACTCCTTCAGCAATTCGGCCTCATTTTCGGGCGAAGGCGTGTTGCTCAAAAAGTGGTAGTATATGCCCTCTTTTTTGCTGATGTAAAGGGTTTTGTTATACAAAAGATGAATGATCATGTCCTTTTTCGTTATTAAAATGTGTTAA
>JAZUFY010000144.1:0-7545 GCA_045640925.1 Bacteroidales bacterium | reverse complement strand
GCCCCCCCCAAAAAAAAATAGTATATTTGTGAAAAATTAAATCATGGCGATCGGTCGCCCCCCCAAAAAAAAGATACAGCGGTGGCAGTTGCTGCCGCAGCTGCCGCAGGGGGTGCGCGACAGTATGAAGGGGGTTGAACCCAAAATGCGTTTGTCGGCTTTGCTGAGCATCGCCCCCGCCATCGGTGCGTTGTCAACGGGCGTGAAACTGGATGTCCATGGCGAACTTAACACACTGAATATCAAACCTTCCTTGTCTGCGGCCCTGCCAGCGGCAAGGGCAAAATGGATGAGATTATCGACTGCTGGATGTATGACATTAAAAAAGAAGCGAACGATTTTTTTGCGGAAGAAAAGGAATGGCGTCGCCGCCAACGTGCAAAGAAGAAAGACGCCGAGGGAGAGGAACCTCCTTGTAATCCAGTGCGTTATATCACGCTCAATAACACAATTGCGAACCTCGTGGAACGTTTGGAAAACACCCAAGGCAAACATGCATCCAGTTTTACGAGCGAGGCAGATGAAATGGCGTCGTCGTGGAAAAATACGACTGTCTCTGATTTTAGTACACTGATTCGTAAGGCATATGACGGGGCGGAGTACTCGAAAGAGGCGTTCAGCGTCGACAGCGCGACGGCACATATTAATAAAGTATTGTGGAATTTGGTGCTTTGTGGCACGCAAGACTCTCTTTTTCGGGTAATTACCAATTATACAGATGGTTTGCAAACACGTTTTTGCATTGCGAGAACGCCTGACAATACGTTTGAGGCTCTTGGTAAAAATTACAATTGACCCCCGACGACAAGAACAGAATTGTGCAAATTGCTCGTATTCTGCGATTTATGCGTGTCGAGGTAAAACTTGACAAGTTGGAAGATAGGGCTCAAAAATGGTTGGAGAAAATACGTTTGGAGTGCTTGAAAAACGACGACAGGGTTAGGGCTAATCAGCGTCAACGTGTGTGTGTCAGCGCGATGCGTATTATCTGTTGCGTCATGCTGTGCAGTGTCACCGAGAAACTGCTGAAACAGTACGGCAACAGTGTGACGGCTGTTGAAGAAGTGCTGAGTCACGATAGCACGCTGACGGAGAAGATGTTGAAACGTTTGCAGACGGAGAAATATCTGAAACTTTTCGACCTCGTGGCTGACGAATTATTGGAGAACAATTTGTATTTTTTCCGTGCGAAAATCGAGGCAGCCACAACGGTACTTACTAACACCACACGCAAAGCGGGCAAAAATGACTCAGTTTATGCCCGACTGAGTAAAAATTTCACCATTGATGATGCTTTTAGTGCTGCCCTTGCCGTCAAGGGTTCGAGCATTACGCAAAATAGTGTAACGCAAATGCTCAAAAACTGGAAAAAGCAGGGATTGATTTTGCCAGGCAGACCCGGCATGAGGGAGTATGTAAAATGCTGATTTTTATTGATTACTGATTAACAACAGAGGCTGCCTTTGGGCAGCCTCTATTATGAAAGTAGTAATGTCATGAGGGGCTTTTTTATCAATAGCCGAGAATTTTGAGCATTGATTTGTGGCTCTGCTCTTTGGCGAAGAGTTTGGTGACGTATTCGCCGTTCTCGTCCTTGTCGATAATGATGTGCTTGGGTGCGGGGATGAGGCAGTGCTGTATGCCGCCATAGCCGCCGAGGCTCTCCTGATAGGCGCCGGTGTGGAAGAAGCCGATATAGAGCGGGTCATCCTTCCGAAGTTTTGGGAGAAAGATGGCATTTGCGTGGGAATCAGCATTATAGTAATCCTCGCTGTCGCAGGTGAGTCCGCCGAGGAAGACACGCTGATATTCGCAATCCCAGTGGTTGATGGGTAGCATGATGAAACGCTGGTTGATGCCCCAGGTGTCGGGCAGGGTGGTGATGAAGGAACTATCAATCATGTACCACATCTCGCGGTCGTTCTGCTGTTTTTGGTCGAGTATGCTGTAGAGGGTGGCTCCACTCTCGCCCACGGTGAAACTGCCGAATTCGGTGAAAATGTTGGGTTCTTCGACGCCACGGATGGTGCATATATTCTTTATTTGTGCAAGCACTTCTTCGGCCATGTATTCATAGTCGTAGTTGGCCGCCAGCGATGTTTTGCAGGGGAAACCTCCGCCGATGTTGAGCGAATCGAGTTCGGGGCACACACGTTTGAGGTCGCAATAGACGTTGACGCATTTGGAAAGTTCGTTCCAATAATAGGCGGTGTCGCGGATGCCGGTGTTGATGAAGAAGTGGAGCATTTTGAAGGTGAATTTTTTGTTGGGCTTCACCTGCTCTTCGTAAAAACTGACGATGTCGCTGTAGCGCATGCCGAGGCGGGAGGTGTAGAAATCGAATTTGGGTTCCTCTTCGGCGGCGATGCGGATGCCCAACTTCATGGGCACTTCGGGGTTTTGGAGGAGTTCGTCGAGCATGTAATACTCGTTTTTGTTGTCGAGAATGGGCACCACGTTGTGGAAGCCGTCGGCATAGATGCCTACAATATTTTCGATATACTGCTGACGTTTGTAGCCGTTGCAGACGATGAATTTGTCTTTGTCGACAAGTTTTTGTTCGTAGAGTTCCTGAATGAGGTTGATATCGAAGGCGGAGGAGGTTTCGAGGTTGATGTCGTTTTTCAACGCCTCTTCGAGCACGAAACTGAAATGGCTCGACTTGGTGCAGTAGCAATAGTTGTAGGTGCCTTTGTAGTCGGTTTTGGCGATAGCCACGTTGAACATACGTTTGGCACGCTGAATCTGCGACGATATTTTTGGCAGATAGGTTATCTTTAACGGCGTGCCGTACTGCTTGATGATTTCCATCAAGGGAATGTCGTGGAAATAGAGTTCGCCTTCTTCGGTGCGAAATTCATCTTGTGGAAAATCGAAGGTCTGGTCGACCAAATCGTAGTATTTGTTTTTCATCCGACTTAATTAGTTAGTTCAACAATTGCCAATCCGACTCATTCGGATTGTGCAGCAAAGGTACATATTTTTTTACTAATATTGGATTTTTTTTATCATTTTGGGACAAAAATAAATCAGCCAAGCTTTCGCCTGACTGATTAACAATATATTAACGAATAAATTATTTTACAATAAGTTTCTTCACCGCAGTGGCTTCGGGCAGTTCTACTTTGACAAAATAGACACCTTCGGAGAGTTTTTGGACATCGAGTACTGCGACATCGTCATTGCAGTTGTGGCGGAGGAGGCATTGTCCCATCATGTTCACCAGTTCGACCGAGCGGATATGTTCGGCGGCAATTGTAACGCTGTTGTGTGCGGGGTTGGGGTAGAGGGAAACCTTTGCGGAGGAAGCGACGTCGTTGATGCCCACAAGGGTGATGGAGGCCTCGTCGCTACATTCGGCACGGTAGCCGATGACGGTGTAGGAGGTGGTGCCGTTGAAATCGACGGATATGCAGTCGGTGGTGTCGCCGGTGCTCCATAGATAGCGGTCGGCGCCATGGGCTTTGAGCAGCAAACCTTCTCCCATAACGGCATGACCGATTTGCTCGATGGTGACATGGGGTGCCTCGACAACTTGGAGGGAGAGATAGACATGTTCGGCGGAGCAAGAGTCGACATAGACAAAGGTGCCGGTGTGGTCGGTGGCAAGGGTGTCGCCGGCGAACTCGTAGAAGCCGTTTTGACATACTTTGTCGTGGACGAAACGGCACTGGGCGCCACTAAAGGGGAAGGAGATGCGGTCGACCATGACCATGTCGTTGCCACTGGAGGCGGAGTAGTCTTTTGTGTAAGAGAAGGTGTAGGTATGGTTGCCGGCAGGCACTTGGAAGGCGGCATAATTCCAGCCTTCTTCGCCCGAGACGGTAAGTTTTTCGAGGCCGTCGATGAGGAAATGGAACTTGTCGTAACCCTCTTCACTGCTGACTTTGTAGTAGAAACTGATGCTGTCGTCGACGGTGGCATTGCGTGTTATGGACATACGGGACTCGCTGCTGTGGGGCAGGTCGGATTTGCTGCGGGCGCAATAGGTGCCTTCGTGGACGCCATTGGAGGTGATTGTCCACGGATAGCGGTTCACGTTCCATGGGAATTGCGACAAGGTGCCCGATTCGAAATCTTCCACTTCGCTGGCACCCGCACGGAAATAGAGGGTGTCGACCGTCCAGGTGCGGTCAGTTGTGGAGGCAACCAAACGGAGCGGGAAATAGGCGTTGGGCAGATTGTCGGCCATCACCAATGTGAAAGCAAGAGGATAATGGCTGCCAGGAACCATTATGCCCGCATGAACGGGTTCGCCATCCATGGAAACCATGCCGAAGTCGTCGACCAAAGTGAAGGTGACATCGCCAGTGGTATCGCTGCCCCTGTTGACGACATCGAAAGAGATATTGACGGCTTCGCCGCTCAAGACATTAGAGGGCTGTGGGGTGCCGTCGACAACGATATTTGGGGCAGAGATGGCGAAGGTGAAATTTTTGACCGAGGTGCTGTTGTCGGCAGTGAGGCGCACGGAGATGCGCACCTCGTCGCCGTCCTTCATATCGGAAGAGAAATAGACAGGGCACACGGTGTCGATAGTCAGCACATCGCCCGCGCCGATGTTCCACAGGGTGACGGCAGTGTCGGCAATGGTGACGCCAGAGGTGGAGGTATGGAAGACCGCTTCGGTGCGATAAGCCAAGGCATTACCGATATTGGAAGCGGAGAGTTTGAAAGTGGAGACAGCGCCTGGTTTCAGAGCGGTGTTGCTCTCCATATTCGAAGTCAAGACGTAGGGGCCATCGTTCACGATGACGAACAAGGTTTGGAACAAAGGACGGCAATTCTGCGCCCAGAGAGCCAACTCGTAAGAGCCAGGGGTGATTTCGTCGGGAAGATGGAGAACGGCATTGCCCGAAGCATCGGCGTAGGTGGCACAAAGGAGGTCATGGCCTTCGACCGTGGTGAGGGCGACGTAGGCGTGAGGAGCCGTAAGGACGGCATATTCGGTAGTGCCGAGGGGGATAACGGTATCGGCGGTGAAGGGCATTGCGGAGGGTTCGCCCAGCCAAGGCATCAGCGAGGGGTCGCCGAAGAGTTCGTAAATCTCCCAATAATAGAGCTGGTAGGAGCCATACTCTTCGACAGCCGTATTGCCTGCCACGTTCATGGATCCGGCAGTGGTGTGCCAGGCGGTGTAATCCTCGTTGTGGGTATGGAAGAGGCGGTCGTACATGCCCAGATGTTGGGCGCTGTAGTTGGTATTCATTGTGTTGGCGAAGCCAGATCTGACACCAACCGACCAACAGAAATCGTGGGGCCAATAGGTGGAGTTGGTGCCGCCGAAATAGGCCACAGCGCCTGCGTTGTCGCCTTTGCGCAACAAGGCCTCACCGAGGCAGGCATCGTAATAAGAGGTGTTGAATTTGCCGCTGAGGCAGCAGTTGCCAATCATGACGGAAGGTTTGCCGTAGTTGGTCATATTGGCCACATGGTTAGTGGTGAACTCAGGGGTGCCCCAACAATCATCATAGCCATGAGCACTGTAGTTAATCCAGCCATAGCCCTCGTTGTAGAGAGAACGCAGTTCACTGGCGGAGACATAGGTTTGGCTGGAGCCGGTAACGGTTACGCCGGTGGGGGCAAAATCGGTATTGTTTTTATAGTATTTGACCGTGGTATAGCCATTGGCAGCATTGATATAGGTTTTGGCGATATAATCCATGGCGGGGTCGGCGTAGGTGTAAGCATTGTCGGAAACACTGCCTCTGTCCTCACCAGCGACAAGGATACCTTTTGACAGATAGGAGGGGTCGGAGAAATTATAACCTTCGTAATAGAGCGTCTTCTCAATTTGGGGAGTCAATTCCGCCACAGAACGGGCAGAGAAGCGGCCCATATAGCAATCGGGGATGTCGTCGCCCTGAGTCCATGTGACATAATAGAGGTCGGTAACATGGTCGGAGGCAGGAAAGGAACAACGTGACGAGAAAGCAGGAATCTGCTGATTGTCGCCCACAAGGAGGAGGTAAGTCGGGGCAGGAAGTTCTTCGGTGACATTGGTATAGAAGTGCTTGATATGAGCGGCAATAGTCGATGCGGTGGTGCCCACGCCAGCATCGTCGGTATAGCTCGCCGTCACAATGAAGCCCTGGCGTTTTTTCCATGCGATGAAGTCGTCCAACTGTCCACGGAAGCTGCTGTGTGCCACGATGAGGTAATGCAACGGGGCATCGGTGCGAATAGTTTTGGTCACTGGCAGCGTGGATACGAGGTTGGCACCCAGAGCGAAATCGGGCGAGTAATAACGGCTGTGCATTGCCTCGGTGGCTGGGATGTCGGCACCATCGTAAGTGACGCTGAGGGTCATCTCGGTAATCAGGGACACCTCGCCAGTGACGGGGTTATAACTCAGAGGCGAGATATGGAGCATGGCAATATTGCGGTCACGCGCCACGCCAAGCACTTCGACCCAAGCGGTATCATGGCCATAGAAGGCATTGCGACTGTAAAGACTGCTGTCCATTACAAACGGACGGGGGCCTTTGTCGGACTTGCCAGGAGCCGGCTGCACAGGCATCATGGGATGGGCAAGTGTTTCGAGATGTTTGGTACGGACATTGCTCACACTGACACGGACACCGCTGCACAAAGGAATCTCTATCATTCGGCTGACGATGGGCAAATCAGGTGCACCGAGTTGGCGAGAAGGCGAAGCATTGTCCATGGTGACGACGGTGTATGTCGAACCTTGAATATCCCGATCAGTCATTTGCACTTCAGCGGAAGAGTAGTTGTAGGTAGCTGCATAGTTGTCGTTAGTAATTACCGACACGGATTGTGCTTTTGCGGGGAATTGCCCGAGCACTGCAAAGCCCAACATTAGGGCCATAATCTTAATTTTCATTTTCGCTATAAAATGTTATTAATATTATGTATTCATTAATATACAATTCACTTTTCACCACATTCAAAAATATCCCATGGTTCGGGAGCCGTAATTACGATACGGTCGTGCCGAACAGGGTGTTCAAACTCTATACGATAGGCGTGAAGACTTATGCTTCCGTCGGGGTTTGAGCGAGGTGCACCATATTTTAAGTCGCCCTTGATAGGACATCCGATATGAGCCAACTGACAACGTATCTGATGATGACGCCCTGTGTGCAGGTCGACTTCGAGCAGATGGTAGCCGCCTTTGGAAGAAGCCACCAAACGATAGTCAAGTTTTGCCAGTTTTGCTCCTTGCTGCGTGCCATCTTTGGTGACAAAACTCTTGTTTTGTTTTTCGTTTCGTATAAGGTAATCCTCCAAATGTCCTTCGGGTTGAGGCGGCATATCTTTCACCACGGCACGATAGGTCTTGTGGAAATCGCGGCTTTTGACCATCTCGTTCATGCGAGAGAGGGCCTTGCTGGTTTTGGCAAAAAGCACCACACCGCTCACAGGTCGATCCAACCGATGTATCACCCCACAAAAGACATTCCCAGGTTTGTTGTCGCGCTCTTTGAGGAAAGCCTTCACCTCGTCGGCCAGACATACATCGCCCGTCTTGTCGCCTTGCACTATCTGCCCCGGCAGTTTGTTCAGCGCCAAAAGATGATT
>JAZUFY010000143.1:0-41377 GCA_045640925.1 Bacteroidales bacterium | reverse complement strand
CTCTGTGGTGACACTCCACCTGACCATCAACCACAGCAACACAGGCACAGATGTGCAAACCGCTTGCGACTCCTACACCTGGCATGGTACCACCCACACGGCTTCTACCAACACGCCAACCTTCACAGGACAGAATGTGGAGGGTTGTGACTCTGTGGTTACGCTACACTTGACGATCAACCACAGCAACACAGGTACAGATGTGCAAACCGCTTGCGACTCCTACACCTGGCATGGTATCACCTATACCGCTTCCACCAACACGCCAACTTTCACAGAGCAGAATGTGGCGGGTTGCGACTCTGTGGTTACGCTACACCTGACTATCAATCATAGCGATAGTATAGTTTTCACGACTACGGCTTGTGATAGCCTGCTGTGGCATGGAACGGTGTATACCTCTTCGACAGAAACACCCGTGTTCGTTACGCAAAACAGTATGGGCTGCGACAGCATTGTCACGTTGCATCTAACAATTAACAACTCTACTACGAATGTGTTTGACCTTGCAGATTGCGACAGTGTGGTTTGGTCGGATATGACTTTCTATACCTCCACCGACACTAATGTTGTTCAGACCAATTCAGTTGGGTGCGATTCATTAATCATACTGCATCTGAGTGTCAATTATTCTGCGAGAACTACCGTAACAGATAGCGCACAAGGTAGTTATGATTGGAATGGACAAACATATACCGAAAGTGGAGAATATACATTTACCACCCAAACGGAAGCAGGTTGTGACAGCATCGTCACACTGATTCTGACAATTACACAAACCGAAGGTATTCTGTTTGATGGGTTTGAACAGGTAACCCTTTACCCGAACCCGACAACAGGCAAGATCGTTATCAACGGCATGAAAGTCGTTCGTGTGGAAGTCTATGACTTGGATGGCCGGCTGGTTGATACCTTTATGAATACCAATAGTTTCGACATCTCACAATTATCAGGTGGAACATACCTTGTCCGTATTACCCTGCCACAAGGAGAGACTGTGCGGCGAGTGATAAAGCATTAGCAGTTGCACCAGATTGACCTTAGAAGAGCCTCTTGTTTTCAAGGGGCTCTTTTGTGTTGTCAAGCAAGTTGGTTTTAGGCCATAGGGATTATCGAATGCGGTGACATATAGGTACCTCCGTAGTGGCCTCGTCTCAAAATCGGCATAGGATGACGAGTGGATGACGAGTGGATGGCACCTTGGTCACTCCTATATGCGACCCAATAGCGACCGCGTAAGTACCCATTAGTGACCATATATAGTTCAACCGACGGGAACACTACGAAGATTCCGCTATCGTGCGGCAGAGGATGATGAAAGGGTGTCGATAAGTATGGCCAATTTGTAGAAGGAAAAGAGGGTCATGGAGACGTGGCGGCCAGAGAGAAAGGAGCATTCGAGGGGCTTGCCGATGAGGCGGTGAACGGCGGTAACTGTCCAAGCAAGGCGGAAACGCCTGATTTTTAGATAGAATCTCAACAGCGACACCTGCTCACAAAATTGCGGGTCGCCTCCGATCCACTGGAAGATGGCGGCAAGGCTTTTGACGCCGTCGATGGTCTTGCGGAGGAACTCGGCATTGTCCTCCACGTCGCCGTTGACAATGGGGTTGTCGATATGCAGGATGGGCACACCTTGCTGCATCAGGCGGTAGCCGAAAAGGGTGTCCTCATGGCCGTAGCGACTGATGCGCTCGTCGAAAGGTATTTGTTGCAGCACTTCGCGGCGTACCACGAAATTGTTGGTCATAAACGACTTGTATGGTTGTGCCGAGCGAGTGGCGGCATCTTTGCTCTCACAGCACACGCCGTAGCGGTAGCGCAGATGGTGGGCGGGGTCGTCGTCGCGGACATCATATATTCGTCCGCCGCAGATAACGCTGGGATTTTGAGGAATCAGGGCGAGGTAGTTGGCAAGAAAGTTGTCGGGGATGAGCGAGTCACAGTCAAGGAAGAGCAGGTGGTCGTAGCGGGCATATTGGAGGAAAAGGTTGCGGATGCGGGCGCGACCGATGTTCTCGGGCAGACGGATGTATTGGGCCTTGTGGGCCAGCTGGCTGTTGAGCTGATGGAAGGATTCTTCGGAATGGTCGTCGATGCAGACAATCTCAATGGGTTGAGGGAGCGCTGCGGCCTGAAGGGCGAGGCGGCTGACGGTGTCGCGAAGGTCGCGGTTGTAGATAGGTATGCAGACACTGAGCATGTGGGGGCAGCGGGGTGTTTCAGATGGTTATCTTGAGGCCGTCGTAGGCTATCTGGACGTGGGGCGGAAGTTCGGCAGAGACCTCGTCGTAGAGTCCCATTTCGTGGCTGACGTGGGTGAGGTAGGCTTTGCGGGGGTGCAGCTGGCGGATGATTTCGAGTGATTCGGGGAGGCAGAAATGGGAGAAGTGTTTCTGCTTGCGTAAAGCGTTGATGACAAGGGTGTCCACACCAGCGAGTTTGTCGAGCTGGTCGGGGGCGATAAAATTGGCGTCGGTGATATAGGCCAGGGGGCCGATGCGGTAGCCGAGGATGGGGAGGTCTTTGTGCATTGCCTTGACGGGCATCACTTGGGTATTGCCGATGCGAAAAGGTTCGTTTCCAGAGAGTTCGTGCATATTGGCTTCGGGAAGGCCTGGGAACTGGTGATAGTCGAAAATGTAGTGGTAGTCGCGTTCGATGGCGGTGCGGGCTTCGCGGTTGCAGTAGATGTCCATCTTGCGGTTCTGCACATAGTTGAAAGATCGGATGTCGTCGATGCCGCCCACATGGTCGCGGTGGGCATGGGTGATCAAGATGCCGTCGAGACGGCAGACATGCTCGCGCAGCATCTGCTCGCGGAAGTCGGGGCCGATGTCGATGAGGATGTTCTCGCCTCCATCGGTTTCGATGAGGGCGGAGGTACGCAGATGTCGGTCACGCGGATTTGGGGAACTGCATATCGGGCAGTTACAAGCAATAACGGGCACTCCTTGAGAAGTACCCGTCCCTAAAAATATAAGTCTCATTATTCGTTTTTCACCGTCAATTTGAATCCTACACCGTGCACATTGATGATTTGTATTCTGGGGTCGACACGGAGATATTTGCGCAGTTTGGTGATGTAGACATCCATACTACGCGCGTTGAAATAGCTGTCGCTTTTCCAAATCTTCTGCAAGGTGCTGGTGCGGTCAACAAGCTGATTGAAGTTCATGGCGAACAGGCGGAACAATTCGCATTCCTTCAAAGTGAGGTTTTGGACATTGTCGCCGCAGGTGAGGGTCTGATGGGTATAGTCGAACACGCAACTTCCAATATGGAATATGTTTTTGTCGGGTTTGCCATCGTCAAAAGAGCGGCGTATAGTGGCGTTGATGCGGGCCAGCAGTTCCTCCATGCTGAAGGGCTTTGTCACATAGTCGTCGGCACCGATTTCGAAGCCTTTGAGCTTGTCGGCCTCAAGGTTTTTGGCGGTGAGGAAAATAATCGGGATACGTTTGTCAACACGGCGGATTTCTTTTGCCACGGTAAAGCCATCTTTGACAGGCATCATAACGTCGAGGATGCAGGCATCCACATCATCGTTTTGATACATATCCAATGCTGCTTGGCCATCGACAGCCAACGACACATTGTAACCTTTCTGACTGAGATAAGCTTTCAAAATCGTACCCAGATTGGGGTCGTCCTCGGCAACAAGCAGTTTAATACCAATATTCATATTCCGTTAATTTTGTTAATAGTTCTAAAAGGTAAACACTTTTTTATATCGCGCTTTAGATTTTCTTTATGATTAAGTATTAAATTAACTTAAAATATTGCAAAATATTGTATCAAAAAAATATTTTTTTTAAATATTGTTTTCGATATAAACAATATTATGTATTCAATTATTTAAAAATCAATACTTAGATGCTTTCCTAAAAATGCGGTTCCAACGGATGCCGCCGTGTTCTTTGTCTTTGGAGAAGACCACTCGATTGGCTTTGCCTACAATGTGGTCTTCGGGCACGAAGCCCCAAAAACGGCTGTCGGCAGAGTTGTGGCGGTTGTCGCCCATCATCCAGTAGTAATCCATCTTGGGGGTGTAGGTGCTGGTTTCCACGCCGTTGATAAGGATTTTTCCGTTCCTGACCTCGAGGGTATTGCCCTCGTACACCTCAATGACACGCTGATAGATCGGGAGGTTCTGCAATGTGAGCTGGAGTGTTTCGCCCTTGGCGGGGATATGTACTGGACCGAAATTGTCGACACTCCAATCGTAGCCTTCGGCGTGAGGGAAAAGGTCGCGACCATCCTGTCCTTGGGGATAGAGGTATGGTTTCACCTCAATCACGTCGGGACGCTGGGCCAGTTCTTTGGCTTTCTCGGCGGTGAGGGGTACGAGGTAATGGTCTTGACCCTCTTCCATGATGCGGTAAAGGGCATACTCAAAATCTTCGTTGTTGACGCCGATGTTGTCCAATATTTTCTTGGTGTTCAATCCCTGCTGGAAGAGCACGGCATAGGTCTGCTGGCTCTCTTCGGGCTGCTGAATGAGTTTGCCGTTGATGTATACGGCTTGGTCAACAATCTTCAGTTCCTCGCCAGGGAGTCCGATGCAGCGTTTGATGAAATTCTCTCGTTTGTCGACTGGACGCACACGAATATGGTTCTCAACCAATTGGTTGCCCACTGGCAGCTGTTTGGCACCGAGGACTACATCGCGGCCCATCTCACGCACGAGGTCGTGATAACTGCGATTGCTCTGCCAAGCGGTGCAGACGGTATCGCCGTCGGGGTAGTTGAACACCACGGCGTCGAAACGCTCAACGTTGCCAAAACCAGGATAGCGATGGTAAGGCAACTTTATCCATTTAAGGTACGACTCGCACTGTCCGCCACTGAGGGGCATGACGTTGTGCACCAACGGCATAGAGATAGGCGTCATAGCCACTCGGGGGCCATAGGCCAATTTGGACACCAGCAGATAGTCGCCCGTAAGGAGTGATTTCTCCATCGAACTGGAGGGAATATTGTAAAATTCCAACACGTTGCCACGGATGATGACGGCGGCGACGAGGGCGAAAACGATGGCATCGAGCCAGTCGCGGGCCTCGCTGACCTTATGGGGAGGTTCCTGTGTGGGGTCGTGATATTCGAAACTGTTGAGGCCTACGACGGGAAGATAAATCCACGGAAAGAGCACCGCGAAAGTCTGCTCCCAAAAGCCGTAGCGGTGGAACACTTTGGCGGTTTCAACCACCATAAGCAGGAACACGAAGATGTTGATGGCAGGGATGAGGAAATAGATGTACCATTTCCAACTTTTGCCGCATACTTTTATCCACACCACAATATTATAGACGGGAACGAGGGCTTTCCATGGTGCCACGCCTGCTTTTTTAAAAACGAACCAAAGGCCAAGCAAACAGCCTACAAGATAAAGGATTAGAAAAAGGTCGTAAAGCATTATTTCTTTAGAATTAATATTTTTTAATTATGATTAACGGACATTTGTTAAAAATATTGTGTTAATTTTATCATTTAGCAGCGTTTTTTCTTTTTCCCAGCACAGCTCCTCCCCTGCCCTGCCAAACCTTCGGGCACGTTCCTGCTCAGGCATCGAGTGCCAATAGTCGAGTGCCTGACGGATAGTTTGGGCCAGATGACGCACAAAATCCTCATATTCACAACCCTGTTTGGCGTGGGGACATGCTTCGGTGAGGATACCTATGCCATATTCTTCCATGATGCGGTGTATCTCGGGAAAATCGGTTGCCAGCAGCGGCACTCCCGCTTGGGCGAAATCGCCCACCCGATTGGGCAGCGCGTAGCGGTAGTTGAGCCCCAAATCTTCAAGCAGACAAAGTCCGAGGGAGGCCTGGCGGGTGAGTTTGTGCAATTCGTCGGGGCACACACGGCCTAAGAAGTCGATCCTCTCGCCCCAGGCCTGATGAGAACAATGTTCACGCAGCTCGTCGAGCAAATCGCCGTCGCCTGCCACAACAAGACGACAGTCAGGCAGATACTCCATTGCGTCGATAGCTTCGCGCACCCCGCGACCCACATTTACCGCGCCTTGATACAGCAGGGTGCTGCCACCGTCAGCCGTGGATAGGGCAGGTTTTCCTGTGGCTCGCTTGGCGAGGTTCCTCACCACGGTCATCTCAACGCCATAACGTTTGTAATATTCATCCGCAACATTTTGGCATACCGTGAAGGCCGCATCGACATGTGGCAAGCACCTCCTTTCAATCTTCTCCCACACTGCTTTCACACATGGTTTATCGACCAATTCAGGCACCTCGGGAAATAGCTCGTGGGCATCGAAAAAGAGTTGCTTGCCCCGCAAAGTGGCGGCCAAAGAGCAAGCCAACAACGTGTCGGTATCGTTTGCAAAGAATGCGTCGGCACTGGAAAACAACAATTTGAGGAAGAGGCGGACATTGTATTCGGCATAGAACAAAGCCGAGCGTCGGAACAGCAGCCTCATCCGCTGGGTTGAATACGGTCGGGAATCTAACTCAGGACTTTCAGGCAGCCGCCTCCCTACAAGTACCACCTCATACCCTTCTTCGGCAAGCGAAGTGCAGGTTCTATCCACCCGTTGGTCGGTGGCCAAATCGTTTGTGACGGCCAATATGATTCGTTTCGGCATATTACAAATAACTAATAAAGAACTATTTTATTATATTTATGAAGAAAAAACATATCAAAATGGCCTCTCTTCAAAAAAAAGTCGTACTTTTGCAAACCGAAAACAATGGAAACACTCTTCGTCGACGTCATATTGCCCCTCCACATCCACGACACCTACACCTATCGGGTGTCGCAGGAGTACAATGAGCATATTGTAGTTGGGCAACGTGTTGTCGTTCAGTTTGGGACAAAGAGGCTTTACTCTGCCATTGTTCGCCGTATCCACGACAAAGTTCCGCAATACACGGTCAAATACATCCTCTCCATTCTTGACCACAATCCTATTGTCAACGAGCAGATGTTCAAGTTTTGGGAATGGATTGCCGATTACTACATGTGCTATATTGGCGATGTGATGGCTGTCGCCCTTCCTTCGGCCTTCCGCCTGGCCAGCGAGTCGGCGGTGTCCATCCATCCCGACTATGACGGGGTTCTTTCAGAATTGACCGACAAGGAGATACAAGTGGTGCGACTGCTTTCGGAGCATCCCGTGATGACCGTTGACGACATCAGTCGAGCCATAGGCCTTCAGAAAATGATGCCTCTTCTCGACTCGATGATTGAACGTGGCATCATTATGATGGACGAGGAGATGCGCCAACGCTTTGTCCCCCGCACTTCGGTTTATGTGGCTTTGGCGCCGCAATATCTTGACGTCGAAGCGGCTCGAGCCCTCTTCGACAGCCTCGAAACCAAGAAAAGTACTCAGAAACAGTTGGACGTGCTGATGAAGTTTATGCAGCTCAGCCAGATGGGCAAAAACGCAGTGCCCAAACGCGAACTTCTCAACACCGACAACGGAAAATTGGTGTCCGATTCGGCTTTCAAGACCCTTGTACGCAATGGGGTGCTGACACTTGAAGAACACACCGAATCAAGATTGGAAAGTGTCGCAAACAGCGCTACACCTGATGACATACAACTCAATGATGAGCAGCAGGCTGCATTCGACTACCTAAATAATTGCTCAAAGTCAGTCGCTCTGCTTCATGGGGTAACCTCTTCTGGCAAAACCGAAGTGTATATCAAGCTCATTGATGCCACCATAAGGCAAGGCAAGCAGGTTCTTTTCCTACTGCCTGAGATAGCCCTCACCGCCCAAATCATCAACCGCCTACGCAAATATTTTGGCAACAAAGTGGGTGTTTACCACTCCCGTTTCAGCATCTCGCAACGTGCCGAGGTGTGGAACAAGACCTTGGCCTCCGACCCCGCCGAGCGATACCAAGTGCTCCTCGGTGCCCGCAGCGCCCTCTTCCTCCCTTATCAGAATCTGGGACTGGTAATCGTCGACGAGGAGCACGACAGTTCGTACAAACAATACGACCCCTCTCCGCGCTACCACGGTCGCGATGCAGCCATCTACCTCGCCCACTTGTGGGGAGCAAAAACAATCTTGGGCTCTGCCACACCATCCGTCGAAACCTTTTTCAACGCCCAGCAGGGCAAGTACGGCTTCTGCCAAATGACCAAACGCTTCGGAGGGTTGCAGATGCCCGAGGTGCTCTGTGCCGATATGAAGGAGGAGAACAACCGTCTACGCAAAGAGCAGGGCCGCAATCTTAAACCCGAGAACATACACTTTTCACAATTCCTGCTCGACCATATTCGGCAGGCCCTCGACAACCACGAGCAGGTCATCCTTTTCCAAAATCGGCGAGGATTTTCCCTCCGCATCGAATGTGACGACTGCCACTGGAGTCCAAAATGCAAGCACTGCGACGTCTCGCTTGTCTACCACAAAGCCACCAACAGTATGCGCTGCCACTACTGCGGCTATTCCATTCCCGTCCCCACCGAATGTCCCGCCTGCCATTCGCAGCACCTCACTATGAAAGGGTTCGGCACCGAACGCATTGAGGACGACCTCGCCATCCTCTTCCCCCACGCCCGTGTAGCACGAATGGATTTGGACAGCACTCTCCAAAAGAACCGCTATCTTGAGATTATCAACGATTTCCAAGACCGTCGCATCGACATCCTCGTAGGCACTCAGATGGTCACCAAAGGGCTTGACTTCGACAACGTGAGCGTGGTAGGCATCGTGAGTGCCGACAATTTGATCTATTTCCCCGACTTCCGCGCCTACGAGCGGGCCTTCCAGCAAATGACGCAGGTGAGCGGACGCGCTGGTCGCCACGGTCATCGCGGCAAAGTCATCATCCAGACCTACAACCCCTATCATCAAGCCATACGCAACGTCATCGATAACGACTACAATGCAATGTACGACAGCCAGATAATTGAGCGCAGAGTATTTATGTACCCCCCCTATCACAGGCTGGTGGACATCACGCTCAAACATCGTGACAGCGAGGTGCTCAACGATGCTGCCGCACACTATGCGGCACTGTTGCGCAGCGTATTTGGCACACGTGTCGTCGGCCCTGTTTATCCCAATGTGACACGTATCCGTGGACTCTACTTAAAGAAGATTTTGGTACGTTTCGAACGTTCCGAACACATTGCCGAAGGCAAACGAATAATGCTCGACATGGCCGACAAACTCAAAGCCGACAAACAATTCTCCACCTTGCAGATCCATTTCGATGTTGACCCTCAATAACTGACTGCGTTAGGTGTCAACTCGTCGTCATCAAAACCTATTTCTCAAAATACCACCGCTATTTGCCTTCGTTTCTCACCAATCTCACCGACAGCCGTGTCATACGTTCCAAAGGCATAATATACCCAAAGTTTCCAAACGCGAAGCAAAACCCAAGCGCATCACTCTTCGTCCAATGCACCGTGGTCCAATAATAACCTAACGATTGGAAGTCGTCTTCGACTGCTGGATGGAATTTGCATTTGCGTCCATATTCCTGTTCCATAGGGGTGAGATTCGCCCCACCTGTTCCCTGGGCTATTGCACTGACAGGTTCGCTGGTTTGCGGCACAAGCACACCGTAACCTACATTGAAGCCTTCAATCAGGTCTTCTTGTTGCAGTGGAATGCCTACGTGGTAGACGTTCATCTTGGCATATCCCGCACAGGGCAGGAACACGGCCCCGTTGGCCTCCATCAATCCCCACTCGGCTACGTTGTAGGTGCGAGCCAAATTGCCCGCCAAGGTGTCGTTGCCCCTCTCCAACCAGTCGTCGGGCATAAGCACTATGCCCTTCACCCCATTCACCACTGCTATGCACCTCAGCAGCATTGCATTGGGTCGGCGCATCAAAAGGTATGCCCACTCGTTCACCGACAACGTCCGCCACATTCCTTCCCTCTCACCACCGCCCAGTATGCGGTTATACACACCCCAGTCGTAGCTCGTCCCCTCCAAATTCTTTTCACCGTTGCCGTAATAGGTGTTGTTCAGTGCCGAATAGTACGGTGTCTTATCCCTGTATCCGCTGGTGCCGTATGCAAAGAGGTCTATCCAACCAGCATAGTTTTTGTCCAACTTCGAATTGTCCCACCCCACAAAGTCGTACTGTCTTTCGGCAAAACGAAACTGGTTGGCGGCAGGGTTGTATTGCAGGTTGCCCTTCGAAAAACGCACTTTCTTGTTCTTTGCCACGCTGAACAATCCCTCCAACGTTCCTTCTGACATTCGTTGGGCCTTATCCATAGTCATCGTGGCATACAGGTTGTTGCCTGCCACAGAATCAAGCACATACTGGTTGGGCATCCATCCCCCAGCAGGAACCGACTTGCAGCTCAACGCCAGCCGGAAGCCCAACACGCTGAGTTTCATCCTTGGATCCCAAAAGTTGCGATACGCCACACGCATATTCTCCGTCTCGTCCGTCCAACTCCCGCCTCGACCCACACGCAGCGACCCTGTGTCGGGGCCTCGCGGATCCTCGTTTTCCATCGTACATTCGTACATAATACCGGAAAGCTTGCGTTTGGTGACACCCAGATCTTGGCTCTCCAAAAAACGGGCCAAATCCTCGCGTGTGCGAACATAATCCAGAGCATTGAAATGCATTGCCACATTCCACGCATACTCGTCCGAACTGTACCAGTCGGCACACCACTCCCACACATTGCCACTCATATCATACAACCCCAACTCGTTAGGCACCAAGCCCCCTACGATGTGGGTACTATCCAAACTATTCAACTGCGACCATGCCACCTGCATCACATTCTCATCGCCCGCGTACGGGTGTCCTCCACTCATGTTGCCACCTCGGGCAGCATACTCCCATTCTGCCTCGGTAGGCAGGCGAAACTCCAACCCTGTCAGCGCGTTAAGTTTGGTAATAAACGTCTGCACCTCGAAAAAACTCACCTGTTCCACAGGCAGGTCTTCTCCAACGAAATTGGATGGATTGTAACCCATCACCTCCGTCCACAGCCGTTGTGTCACCTCGTAGCGGCCCATATAAAAACTGCCCACACGCACACCGTGACGCGGCATCTCATCGTTCTTGCCGCTCGTCTCCCAAAACTGAGGGTCGCACCCCATCATATACGAGCCACCCTGCACCAGCACCATATCAAACTGCGTACTTCCCACCATCACGGGCATTGTGGTCGGACGTGCCGCCTGTCGCTTCTGCCGTTTCGTATTCTGTCCGCTGGCCGCAACACCTGTCAGTGTCAGCACAAAGGCAATCAAAATGTAAAGGATTCTTTTCATAATGTTCAAATTTGTTTCGTATATGCCCTTCTCCGCATATAGGGCTCTGTCTTATATTCACCAAAGAGCGACTGGGCTCTGAAGTTGTTTTCGAGCTCGGGGTTGAGTATCAACTTTGTTATGCCCGCCTTGATGCAGTTCTCATGTATATACTTAAACATAAGCACGTTTGCCCCTTTGCCCTGATATTCGGGTAACACCCCTATCATCAGTGCCTCAAGGGTGTCGTTCTTTTTGAGTGCACGGAGTATGCGTATGAACCCGAAAGGCAGCAGCCGTCCTCGGCTCTTCTTCACCGCCTTCGATAGCGAGGGCACACAGAAAATGAACCCCACAGGATTGCCTTCCGAATCGATAACAATCGGCACAAAGTCTTTGCTCAATATAGGCAGATAGGTCTTGAGATATCGCTTAATCTGTTTGTCCGATAACGGTGTGAACTGAAACAGGGGAGCAAAAGTTTCGTTGTACATGTGGAAGATAGACATACCGTATTTCTTACCCATCTCGCGCATATTCTTCGACTTATACACGCTGATGCCGTAACGTTTCTCCACCAACGGGACGTACTGGAACATTGGCGGCAGTTCTTTACCCACCTCAACTATGTTCTGAGTCCAGTCCACATCTTTCTCCAATCCTGCCTCCTTCATCAGGCGGTCGTAATATGGATAGTTGTATAGGCAGGTGAATGGCGACAGGTGCTCGTAGCCTTCCACTAACAGTCCCTCTTTGTCCATATCGGTAAAGCCCCATGGCCCTTTAATTTGGTTGCACCCGTGAGCGCGCCCCCAGTCCGAGACGGCTCCGATAAGGGCCTCGACCACCTCTATGTCTTCCACGAAGTCCATCCAGCCGAAACGGCACGTCTTCTCGTTCCAGTTGCGGTTGGCGTTGTGGTTGATAATCGCCGCTATCCTTCCCACTGTCCTACCCTCCTTGCGGGCAAGGAAATAGTCGGCCTCGCAGAACTCGAATGCCGCATTCTTCGCCTTGTCCAGCGTGTCGAACTCGTCGCCCCTCAACGCAGGCACCCAGTTCGGGCAATCCTTGTAAAGTCTTTCGGGAAATGTGATAAATTCCCTTAGAAGGGCGCGGCCCTCCACTTTCACTATTTCCACAGCCATAGCATCTACTTTACCTGTCTTTCCACATAACTGCATACATCGCCCACAGTCTTGAACGTGGCTGCATTGTCGAACTGGAATTTGTATTTCTCCTCAATAGCCAAGGACAACAGCATCATTGACAGTGAGTCGATGCCGAGGTCGGTGATGAGCGCCGATTCAGGAGTCACACTCTTTATGTCCAAATTGGGCTTCACGATGCTAAGTATCTCGCACAGCGAAGCAAAAATGTCTTGATTTGTCATATTATTTATTGATTTCTTGCTACTTTCAGGCTTCCCGTGCGTTTGAAATCCTCTTGCCGCACGGTGATTTTGGTCACCCTGTGGGTCGTGGGAAGGGTCGCATTCACCTCCTCTACCACCTTTTTAAAGTGAGCTTCTACCTCGTTCCAGTTTTTGCCCTCGAAGGTCGACATCTGGGGCAGTATCTGTATGGCAATCACCTTGTCGCCATCCAATTCTTCCTCGCTTACCAGGCAATCCCTAATCTCGTCGTACTTATAAAAAGGCTCCTCGACTGCTTCGGGCGACACGTTCTCGCCGTTGGCCAGGATGATGAGGTTCTTGATGCGGCCCACGATGTAGAGGAATCCGTCGGCATCGAACTCTGCCAGGTCACCCGTCCGCATCCATCCGTCCTCGGTCAGAGCCGCCTTCGTGTTCTCCTCATCTTTGTAGTAGCCCGTAAAAAGGTTATCGCCCCTGATCCACAGTTCGCCGTTCACAATCTTGGTCTCCTGCTCGGCATATATTTTGCCTACCGAGGTAGGACGTGTCTTCACGTCGGCATTGCCGCTGGTAAAGTTGGCCCCTTCGGTCATACCATAGCCGCACAACAACCCTATGCCCATTTTGTCAAAGTCAGCTATGAGCCTGGGAGGCACGTTGGCCGCACCCGAAATGATGGTTTTCAAACAGCCGCCGAAGAACTTCGGGCCATATATCTTGGCCAGGCCATTAAGCACGTCGCATATCCCTGGCACCAAGGTGAGTACCGTGGGTTTGATAACCGACATTTTCATAAACATTGCCTTCATATCCTCGCAGCTGAAAAGTTCTCCGCCGATATAGAACACCGACATCGTGCTCTTGATGAGGCCGAATACATGGCTCAATGGCAGCATCGCTATGGAACGGTGACCGCCAATCACGCTGCCAGGCATAAAGCACCCGTTGAAAGCACCGCGCATCAGTGCCCTATGAGGCAGCACAGCCCCTTTAGGGGCGCCGGTAGTTCCGCCTGTGAAGAAAATGGCGGCAGTGTCATCTTTATTCACCTGTACCACAGGACTACCGTGATCGGCCATAAGCGAAGTGTCCAGCACTTTTATACCCAACCCTTCGAGCTGACCGCAGAGTGGTTTGAACTCTTCACGCACGAAAATCGCGTCCACATCGAAACGGCGGCAGCTACCCACCACGGCAGGCTCGGGCAACTGATTAGGAAGGTTGATGGCCACCATGCCCGAAGTTGTTACGGCAAAGAACAGCTCGATAGCGTCAATGCTGTTGCGGTCGAAGATGGCAATGTGCGCCCCTTTTTTCAGTCCCAATTGCGCTATCGCTGTGCGTCTCCGAGCGATACGGTCGCACATCTGGCTATAGGTATAAGTATTCACCGTGTCCGAAAGGGCTGGGGCGTCCGAGTATTTCTTCTCAATAAACTCGACAAACTCGGGTATCGTAGGGATATAGTTCAGCTGCTCCTTCTCGGCAGCGGGTATCATATCAAAAAAATAATCTGACATTTTTTGTATTTTTTTAATGAATATCAAATGCAAAAATACGATTATTTTTCGAATAGACAAAAAAAAGTTCAATTTTTATAAATTGGGGCAGATTCAAAGGTAAAAAATGTCAACAACTATAAAAGTTCACAAATACTCATGTGTTTTTCGACCATCGCCGCTATTGCACTCCTCACCCCACCCTTAGATGGCGTAGTAGTGGCCTCGTCTGTTACCCATAGTAGGCTCGCTGTACCTTCGCTGAAGCGTCGCTCAGGTGTTGCTTATGCGAGCGACCGATGAGCAACCCTGTCGTCACCTTTGACTGTTCCACCTATAGGGCTTTTCATCACCGAACTATTCCTCGGGCAATCTTGATTTTCACAATCTCAAAATACAATTGGAGGGACACAACATATTGCGTCCCTCCAAAGAATTGCTTGCTGATAAATAATTTAGTACGAGCGGGCGAAGATTACGCGACGGTGGCTTGGGCGTCCGCTATACACGCATCGTCCCTCCTCTTCGGGTGCGTCGTAGGGTATACAGCGAATGGTGGCTTTGGTGAGCTCTTTGACTTTCTCTTCCACCTCGGTGCTGCCGTCCCAATGGCACAGCAGGAAGCCGCCTTTTTCAATCTCGACAAGGAACTCCTCCCAAGTGTCGACCTTGCGAGTGTTGGCTGCACGGAATGCTTTGGCACGGTTGAGGAGGCTGAGCTGGATGTCGTCCATCAGTTGGGCGATATGGTCGGCGATGCCTTCGATGGGCATTGTGACCTTTTCAAGTGTGTCGCGGCGACAGACCTCACAGGTGCCGTTTTCAAGGTCGCGAGGGCCGATGGCGAGGCGTACAGGGACACCCTTGAACTCGTATTCGTTGAACTTCCAGCCAGGCTTGTACTCGGTGCGATTGTCGTATTTCACAGTGAGGCCTTTGGCCTTGAGGGCGTCGATAATGGGGGCGACGTGGGCGTCGAGTTCGCGCATCTGCTCATCGTTTTTGGCAATGGGGACGATGGCTACCTGTAGGGGGGCCAGTTTTGGGGGCAGGACGAGGCCGTTGTCGTCGGAGTGGGTCATTATGAGGGCACCCATCAAGCGAGTGGACACGCCCCACGAGGTGGCCCATACATATTCGAGTTGGTTCTGCTGGTTGAGGAACTGCACTTCGAAGGCCTTGGCGAAGTTCTGGCCGAGGAAGTGCGAAGTGCCCGCCTGCAAAGCCTTACCATCCTGCATCATAGCCTCGATGCAGTAAGTGTCGAGGGCACCAGCGAAACGCTCGTTGGGCGACTTAACGCCCTTGATAACGGGCACAGACATCCAATTTTCGGCAAAGTCGGCATAGACCTCAAGCATCTTGCGGGCTTCGGCTTCGGCTTCCTCGCGGGTGGCGTGGGCGGTATGGCCCTCTTGCCATAGGAACTCGGCGGTACGAAGGAACATGCGGGTGCGCATCTCCCAGCGCACAACGTTGGCCCACTGGTTGCAGAGGATGGGGAGGTCGCGGTAACTCTTAATCCAGTTCTTGTAAGTGCTCCAAATGATGGTTTCGGAGGTGGGTCGGACGATGAGTTCTTCTTCGAGTTTGGCGGCAGGGTCGACTACCACGCCAGAGCCGTCGGGGTTGTTCATCAGGCGGTGGTGCGTGACCACGGCGCACTCCTTAGCGAAGCCTTCGACGTGTTCGGCCTCACGGCTGAGGAAACTTTTGGGGATAAAGAGGGGGAAATAGGCGTTTTGGTGGCCAGTGGCCTTGAACATATCGTCCAGTGCACGCTGCATTTTCTCCCAGATTGCGTAGCCGTAGGGCTTGATGACCATACAGCCGCGCACGGCTGAATTTTCGGCCAAATCGGCACGGACGACCAGCTCATTGTACCATTCGGAATAGTTTTCCGAGCGCTTTACAAAATCTTTTGCCATTGTATATTATTGTTTTTTTTATTTATTTTTTGCTGTTATCAAATAAATTGCGTATTTTTGCAAATTAATTAGAAGTTCTGTTTTAAGACTGCAAAATTACGAAATTAATATCATATTAATGAATATCAGAGAAAAATTATTTCACAGCATAGTGTTAACGGCCTTGTTTGCGTGGGTGCCCGCCCTGTCGGCACATGCCCAATTGGACTTCACGCAGGACACTTTGTCGTGTCCCATTATAGGTTTCAACGTGGGGCCAGTAATGCCGTCGACCAAGTTTTCGACTGTCACCCTGCCCGACGGCAGCACAAACAAGAATGCCACGATGGCGAGCCTATACAAAGCTCCGTATTTGGATTTCGGGCTGAACGCGCTCTACAAGACCAAAAGCAACTGGTTGGCAGGGATAGAAGGCAACATTTGGTTTGGTGGAGACAACCTAAACCACAGGGTGGAAAGGATGGGGTCGGTATTCTCGCGCGACAGCATAGTGATTGGCACCAATGGGACGGACGCCAACGTGACGTGCTACAACCGTGGGCTGAGTGTGCAGGCGGGCTTTGGCAAGATTTTCCCGCTGGTGCCGAGCAATCCCAACTCGGGCATACTGGCACGGCTGAGCGGTGGATACATGCTCCAACAGAGCATCTTTATGATTAACGACGTAAATGCGCCGCAGATTGACGGTGACTACGCTTTGCTGTACGATCACCAAAGGAGCGGGTTCGTGCTGACGGAGGCATTGGGCTACTGGTTTATGAGCAACAGAGCCAATCTGGTGAACTTCTATGTGGCTTTCGAGGTGCAGCAGTGCTGGACGAAATCGACACGCGACTATACTATTGACGACTACCTCGGCCTGCGGGGCAAGGACAACAACAGATACTTTGATTTGGTCTATACAGTCAAGTTCTGCTGGATGTTTCCGCTCAAGGGCAAGAGCAGCCACGACTATTATTTTTATTAAGTGAATAATGAATAGGAAATGGAAAGAAAGGTGTAGTGTCATTGAGGGATTTACTCCACCGCTCGAGGTATTAATTTAATTCAATAATTTAAAATGAGATTTCTATATTCATTCGGCATCGGTTGCTATGGTTTCGGGGTAAGAGTGGCTGCGTTGTTCAACGGCAAGGCCAAACTGATGGTGAAGGGCTGGAAGACAACTTTTAGTCGGCTGACAGTGGCTCCTGTGGGGGGCGAGAACACGGCTTGGTTCCACGCTTCGTCGCTCGGCGAGTTTGAACAGGTGAGGCCTGTGCTGGCTGCCTTCAAACAACAGCACCCCGAATATAGGATATGCGTTACCTTCTTCTCCCCTTCGGGCTACGAGGTGAGAAAAAATTTTCCTGATGCCGACTTTGTGTGCTACCTACCTATGGACACCAAGGCCAACGCCCAGCGCTTCGTGAACTTGATGCGTCCCACTGTGGCGTTCTTCGCCAAATACGACTTCTGGTTCAACTACCTCGAACAGCTGCGATTGCGCGACGTTCCGACATATCTTTTCTCAGCCATATTCCGCCCGAACCAGTATTTCTTCAAATGGTACGGCGGATGGTTCCTCAAACACCTACAACATTGCTACACCCATATCTTTGTTCAGAATGAGGAATCCATACAACTGCTCAAAGCTCACAGTGTAGGGCAATGTTCACTGGCGGGCGATACACGCTTTGACCGTGTGAACGCCATTGCAAAGGACGCGCGTTCATTTCCTGAAGTTGAGGCTTTCCTGACAACGAGGCAGAACACCAAGGTTTTGCTGGCTGGTAGTTCGTGGGAGCCCGACGAGGCCAACATCAAACGTTATGCCGACCACGCGGGAGAACGTCTCACCCTCATCATAGCGCCACACGTCATTAGCGACAGCCATCTGAACGGCATCGAGAATCTGTTCGGCAAAAAGAACTGCATACGTTATTCCGCTTTGCAGACAGCTGACACGAACAAGGCGAAAGTGCTCATCATCGACAACATCGGGATGCTGGCTTCGTTGTACCGCTATGCCGACACAGCTTACATTGGCGGCGGGTTCGGACAGGGAATTCACAACATACTGGAGTCCATCACCTTTGGCAAACCAGTGGTGTTCGGTCCGAACTACCACAAGTTTCAGGAGGCTCACGACATCATCGCCTTGGGAGGAGGCTTCGGCTATGAAAAGTACGAAGAATTGGAACAAATTCTTGACAAACTGCTGGGCGATGAGACGTTTTATGCCAACGCCTCAACTGTGTGCCACAAATATTTAAACGACAACCT
Source organism: Bacteroidales bacterium (assembly GCA_045640925.1). GTDB lineage: Bacteria > Bacteroidota > Bacteroidia > Bacteroidales > P3 > Colimorpha. The sequence goes on along the minus strand of JAZUFY010000143.1, from coordinate 23,091 downwards.
CGGCTCGACAGAAAAAATCATAGGAAAGTTACAGATCAAGAATTAAGAATTATCGAAAAGTCAACATGAAACGACTGTTTTTTTCAATATCTGCTTTAATGTTTCTGGCCGTACTGTCGTCATGTGGCACCGACAAATACCTCCAGCCAGGCGAGAAGGTGTTGAAAAAGAACAAAATCGAAATAACAATGGTCGATAGTAGCGTTGTGCCCAAAGAGGTGTACGCCGCTATGTCGGACGCAAAAAAATACTATTCACAGAAGCCTAACAAAAAGATGTTGGGTATCCGCACCAAGATGCGCATCTATTGCTCGACCAACCCTTCCGACAGTAGCGGTTGGAGCAATTGGTGGAGGAAACGCGGCGAGCCTCCTGTGGTGTACAATGAAAACGCGGCCATCCGAACCACGTCGCAGCTTGCCACAATGATGACCAACAATGGCTGTTTCGGCACAAAGGTGACCTTTGACACTGTGCATACCAAAAGTAACGCCGTGGTGGTCACCTACAACGTAGCTGCGACCCCTCGTTGGCAGATTGAAGAGGTCGCTTTCCGTTCGCGGCAGAACGATGTCAACGACCTGCTGCAAGAAACCAAAGACAAATCGTATCTGGTAGTGGGTGACTACTACGACCAAGACGTTTTAATAAAAGAACGCAACCGTATAGTCGAGATGCTGCAATCCAAAGGCTACTACTATGCCAATAACTCGCTGGTACATTTCATCGTCGACACCACCTACGAGAATCGCAAACTCAGCATCGTGGCATCAGTGCGACAGCCGAGGAAGGCAGCCGAAGACGGCACATGGGTGGAGACACCGTTACAGGTGTACCACATCGGCGATATATACATCTTTCCCAACAGTGCATCGACTTTTGAGAACAATATGACCGATTTCGACACCCTCGTAATGGAGTACAAAACGCGAAGAGGCATCACCGACTACAATTTTGTATACAATCAAAAGATTGCCCCCTCGCCCAAAGTCATCAGCCGTTCGATGTTCATTTTCAACCGTCAAACCTACCGCCCAAGTATTGTTTCAAATACCACGAACAGTCTTTTGGGACTTCACAACTTCAAACTGATCGACATCAATTTCGAAGAATCACCACTTAGCACAGACACAAATCGGCTTCTGGACGCCCGCATACGTTTGCTCAACAACAACCGTCGAAAGTTCAGTGTTTCTCTCGAACTAACCAACGCATCCAAACCCCTCGACGAAAGCAAAAACTTCCTCACCAGCGGCAACCTCGGGTTGGGTACCACGCTCAACTATCAAAACAACAACCTTTTCGGAGGTGCAGAACTGTTGAGCATAGATGGAAGTCTGCTGTTCGAAATGCCCAAAACGTTCTTCAAAAGCGAGGACAAAAGTTTCTACAACACCTTCGCCTCGTTTGAAGGCGGATTGAGCGCCACAATCGACCTGCCCAACTTCCTCATACCTTTTTCCGACCTGATACAGTGGCAGCGCAACAAACCCCACACACTCTTTGGCATCTCTAACGACTACCGTTTCCGCAAATTCGAACTTGACGAAACTGACGTTTCGCTGGAGCGAATACGTTTCAGTGGCTCTTTCGGCTACTCCTGGAGCCACTCCGCCAATGCGCACAACAAGTTGCTTCCCATCAATATTTCTTATACCCATACAATCAGTGGCAGCGAATATTTTTTAGACCTGTTCGAACGCACTAACGACATCCGATTTATTTTCCAAACAGACAACTATTACCTCGTCAACACACATTACGAATATACTTACAGCAACCAAGCTATAGGCGTCAGAAAGAATTTCAACTACCTGCACATTCTTGCTGAAACCTCTGGCAATCTGATTTACGGTATACGCAGTTGGGCAAAACGTACCCCCGACATCTACAATTCCGAAGATTTTTCGCCCGACAGAGTCGACTACTACCAATACATATTATTCGACAGCGAATTTAAGCGTTATATTTATTGGGGTGAAAACAGCACCCTTGTGCTGCGGGCACTCGTAGGCCTCGGCATCCCTTACGGACATTCCACCTCGCTGCCTTACGAGAAGATGTTTTTCGGCGGTGGCCCTACCTCTATGCGTGCTTGGTTGGTGAGAGGACTCGGTCCAGGAACATACCCAACCCACGAATTAGACCTATCTTTAAGTTTTGGCGATATACAACTCATTTTCAACATCGAGCAGCGTTTCCCAATCATCGGCATCCTCGAAGGAGCCGTATTTGTAGATATGGGCAACATCTGGAGCAGAAATGATTGGGGACTTGAAAAAGGCTATCGTTTTGATGCTAAAAATATACTGAAAGGTTTTGCCATTGATGCTGGATTGGGACTTCGTATCAACCTGTTCTCGATATTGACGCTACGTCTCGATTTTGCCGTGCCGATACACGACCCAGGTTATCTTGAAGGCGAACGCTGGATTTCAGACCACTGGTCGTGGAAAAAGATTGTGACCAATTTCGGCATCAACTATCCTTTTTAATGTAATTAATTCATAATAATATATTATCACCATTATGCAGACACTGCTAAACAAAGTCAAAGAAATTTTCGAGCAAGAGCAATTCATCCACCAACCCGAAGCGCTCTACGCACCCATTGACTACACCCTTCGCCTCGGAGGCAAAAGAATCCGTCCTGTGCTGCTATTGGCCGCAAACCAAATGTTCGGCGGCGATATCGAGCAGGCACGCTATGCCGCCATCGGCATCGAGACGTTCCACAACTTCACCCTGCTGCACGACGATTTGATGGACAAATCGCCTTTGCGTCGCGGAAAGCCCACCGTATACACAAAGTGGGACGAGAATACGGCCATTCTCTCGGGCGACACGATGTTCGCCCTCGCTTGGCGTTATTTCCTTATTCAGCCGCACGAGAGGCTTTTGGAGATACTCCAATGCTTCAATGAAACCGCCATACAGGTGTGCGAGGGACAGCAATACGATATGAACTACGAGAAACAGGACGACATCACCATTGACGACTATATGATGATGATCCGCAACAAAACTGCCGTGCTTTTGGCAGGAGCCTTGAAGATCGGAGCCCTCTACGCCAACGCTCCCGCCGAAGACATTCAACACCTTTACGAATTCGGCATACACCTCGGCTTGGCATTCCAACTTCAAGACGACCTTTTGGACGGCTATGGCGATGTGACTGTTTTCGGCAAACAGACAGGCCAGGACATTCGCGACAACAAAAAGACCTACCTTATTCTGAAAGCCCTTCAAACCGCATTGCCCGAGCAAAGACAACAACTGAAACAACTTTTCTCTTCCACTCCTGACAACAGCGACGAAAAAGTGGCCACGGTGCTCGACATCTACCACCAATTAGGCATCCGACAGAAGGTGGAAGATGCCATCCAAAATGAGTTCGCCCGAGCCCAGCAAGAACTCGACAACGTGCATGTAGAAAACACTAAAAAAATACCTCTTTGGCAGATGATGGATGCCCTTTTGGGACGCGATAAATAAAAAAAATCATACAAATGTTTAATGTTTTGGAAAAATAGTGTATATTTGCATAAATAATTAATAATATAGAAAACAATTTAACTAATTAATAATCAATTTACAAAAATCATGAAAAAAGTAATTGCTTTAATGTCAATTGTTGGATTATTGGCATTTACCAATCTGAATGGTGTCATGGCTCAGGACAAGGCAGCCCAAGCTCCCGCCGAGCCCGCCACCGAACAAGTCGATGAGCAGACCACTGACAGCGCCGTCGCTGAAGAGGCCGTTGCTGATGAACCTGAAACTGCTGCCGCAACTCAGGAAGAAACCAAATCTTTCCACCAAGTCCTGAAAGAAAAGTATATTCAGGGTGGTGCTGGCTGGATGACCCCCGTGCTCCTCTGCCTCATTTTCGGTATGGCTTTGGTCATTGAGCGTATCATCTATCTGAACATGGCTACCACCAACGTCCAGAAGCTCCTCGAAGGCATCGAAGGTATGGTCTCCAAAGGCGACTACAAAGGTGCAAAGGAACTCTGCCGCGACACCCGTGGCCCCGTTGCCTCCATTTTCTATCAGGGTCTCGACCGCGTTGACGAAGGCCTCGAAAACGTCGAAAAAGCCGTCACCTCTTACGGTGGTGTCCAGATGGCCCGTCTCGAGAACAACATGACTTGGATCTCCTTGTTCATCGCTCTGGCTCCTTCTTTCGGTTTCCTCGGTACCGTTGTTGGTATGGTCCAGGCATTCGATGACATTGAAGTTGCTGGTGATATCAGCCCGACCGTTGTTGCTGGCGGTATGAAGGTTGCTCTGTTGACCACCATCTTCGGTCTTATCGTCGCTATCATCCTTCAGATTTTCTATAACTACATCCTCACCAAAATCGAGAGCCTCGTTGCCCAGATGGAAGATGGTTCTATCTCCTTCATGGACATCCTCGTCAAGAACAAAAAATAATAGTTATAAGGAATCATTAATAATAATTAAAAACTAAAATCCTTAAACTGTTATGAAAGAAAAAACTGATAAAATACTAACCCTGGTACTTCTGGGTCTGGCAATCGTCATGACTGCGTTTGCCGTCATCTTCGCCCTGAATACCTTCTCCAACTCCGGCATGTTCGACATCGCCTTCTGGCTGATGGGCGCCATGATCGTAGTTGCCTTGGGCGCCATCGTCCTGTTTCTTGTCAAGAAATTGGCCGAGCGCTTCAAAACCGAACCTGGTTATCTGAAGAAATTCCTCATCCTTGTGGGTCTCATCATCGTCCTCCTTGTAGTCTCCTTCCTGCTGGCTAAAGGTTCCGACATCGACCTCATCAAGTACAATATTTCCGAAGGTACCTCAAAACTCATCGGTGCAGCATGTATCCTTTGCTACATCCTCTGCATCGGTGCCTTCCTCGCCATCGTTGTGTCCGAGGTAATGCCTAAATCTAACAAGAAAAAATAAAATACTATGGGAAGAAAAACACCTGGCTTAAACACCAGTTCAATGTCCGACATCTCGTTCTTGTTGTTGGCCTTCTTCCTGTTGGTCTCCAACATCAACACAGACCAGGGTATTGCACGTCGTTTGCCACCTCCTCTGCCTCCCAACCAGGAAAAACCGCCAGAGGTCAAGGAGCGTAATATCTTCGTCGTCAAAATCAATAGTAAAGATAACCTTATCTTCAACAACGAGTATGGCGACATCAAGGACCTGAAAGACCGTGCTAAGGAATTCTTGGGTAACCCCACCGACGATCCTAATCTGCCTGAGAAGGTAGCCATGGACATTCCTATGCTGGGTTCCATGAGAGTCTCGAAAGGTATTATCTCGCTGCAAAACGACCGTGGTACCTCGTACGATATCTACGTGGCAGTTCAGAACGAACTGACCGCCGCTATCAACGAGATGCGCGACGAACTGTCAATCGACAAATTCGGCAAGAAATATGCCGACCTTAATGACAATCAGGTCGAGGCCATCGACCAAGCAATCCCCATTGCTATTTCCGAGGCCGAGCCCACAAAGATAGGAGAAAAGAAATAATGGCAAGATTTACTGGTAAAAAACCAAAAGAGACGCCCGGTCTGAACATGGGCTCTATGTCGGACATTATCTTTATGCTCCTGTTCTTCTTCATGACCATCACCACCATGCGCGAAAGCTCATTGTATGTGACCATTCATGTGCCTAAAGCAACCGAAACCGTCAAGTTGGAAAAGAAAAGCTTGGTAAGCTACATCAATGTAGGTACCCCTATGCAGGGCGAGATGCAGAAGAAGTATGGTACCGAGTCCCGTATCCAACTCAACGACCAGATTTGCGAACTCTCCGATATTGCCCTGTTCGTTGAAAGAGAACGTGAGGCCCGTTCCGAAGAAGAACGCGCTCTGCTCACCATGTCCATCAAAGCCGACAAGGAAACCAAGATGGGCCTCATCAGCGACATCAAGCAGGAGCTCCGTAATGCCGGTGCTTTCAAAATCTTCTACAATGCAGCCAAAGGCGTTCGCCAATAAGCAACGCGTTTCATGCTTACAACAAAGAGCCGTCCCCAAACAGGGCGGCTCTTCTATTTTAAATCGTGACCGCCTCATCACAAGCTGAAGAACGCTGCCTGATGCAAAGTCGACTTTCACTTTTCCTCAAAATATACTTTTTCCGTAACTCGCTGATTCTCTTATACTATATGAAGCATAAATGGGAGAAGAGTGGGAGAATATTGGGAAAACCTCGATTTTCGGCATCTCGAAAAGCCATTTTTTACGTCCGTTTTTTGCTCCAAAAAACATCAAAACAGTTATCAAATGTTTGAAAGAGCCCTTGAATGTTTCCAAAATCTCGTCTCACCACTTCATTTTGCACCATACACAAAAACACTCTGTTTTGTGCATCCTCCCGAAGCCCTATTTCCATTGTTCTCGAAGCGGCAGGTGCTCAAAATGTTGCCAGAAAGTCCATCTGCAAGTGCGAAAACCCTTAATATCGTGTTCTTTTTCCCTATCATGGATGTACCAAACAACGCTCGTTCATGCACGTTTTCAGCCTCCAATTGTTTCAAAATTGCCTCCCAAAACAAGAAAATGGCCGTGTGGAAATTTTTTTTTTTCATTTTCTCAAAAAAAAAACGTATTTTTGCAAACTGAACAAAACCAATAAACGAATGTAGAATCTTGACCACCAAAGTGATCGACTAAATAAAGGGAGGAAAAAACCATGATAGAGACTATCCAACACCAGTCTTTGAAATGGCAGCACATCACCAATCCGAGTGAGGAAGACTACCGCTACTTGTTAGAAGAGTATAATTTCCATCCCTTAGACATCGAGGACTGTCGTGGTACCAATCAGCGTCCGAAAATAGACGAATATGACGATTACTATTTCCTGATTCTGCATTTCCCCTATTTCGACAAAGGCAACAAGTTCATCCGCATCCGTGAGGTGAAGATTTTCTGGGGCAAAGACTACATTATCACCATCGGCAAATCGCACTGGGTGGTGAAAAAATTGTTTGAAGAGATGCAGGAAGACCTTAACGACGGCGATGAGGATGTAAAAGAGAAACTCACCTCGAGCGACATCCTGCTCTACCACATCCTCGACCGACTGATGCTGGAGACCTACACTCTCATCATGCGTGTGGGTGCCGAAGTGGATTTGATTAACTACGACATCTTCAACAAGAAGGCACGAAGCATCATCGAACTCATTTCTATCACACGACGCAACATCATCCTGCTCAACACCACGTTCAAACCTCAGTTGCGTGTGCTTCACATGTTTGAGGGTGGTTCCATCAAAGGATTCGTCGACCCCGAAGTACTGGACATGGAAGACTACTGGGGAAATATACTTGACCAGTATCAGAAGATGTTCGACTCAATTGAAGACTATGGCGAATTGATTGAGGGCCTCTCAAAAACATTCGACTCGTTGCAGGCTAACCGAACCAACGAAATCATGAAGGTGCTGACATATTTTTCAACCATCATGCTTCCGCTGACCGTGGTCACGGGACTCTTCGGTATGAACCTTGCATTTCCCTTTGTTACCAATGTAACAGCATTTTGGTGCATCATAGGAGCGATGGTTGTCATTACTGCTGTGCTCATCATCTTCTTCCGTCGACAAACAGGAAGATAGCAATTGTTGATAACTTTTTTTTCAACATAAAACTTTTTTATTTATCTTTGTAAGTTGTTTCATCGACAATGAAACATTATAACATTTTGAATATTAATTAAAAATACTACATAATGGAAATTACAGGTACGTTAATTCAGATTTTACAAGAGGTACGTGGTGAAAGCCAACGTGGTCCTTGGGTCAGAGGTGGTTTCGTAATTCAGACCGATGGCGAATATCCCCGTCAGGTTGCTTTTACAACTTTCGGAGAAGACCGTTTGGCTATGGTGCAGAACATTCCCCTCAACTCTCCCGTCGTTGTAACCTTCAATCCTGAGTCGCGCGAATTTCAGGGCCGTTGGTATACCGACCTGCGTTGCTCCCGCATCCAGAACTTTGTCCCAGGCCAGATGCCGCCTCAGGCAGCAGGGTATGCTTGGCCCGCAGCAGCACCCATGCAGACACCCGTTGCAGCTCCCCCTGCTGCACCTGCACAACCCGTGGCTCCTGCAGCTCCTGCACCCGAATTTGCCTCTTCGCTCAAACCAGAAGACGACCTGCCCTTCTAAATTTGAGGACGATTTTGTCTGTAATAGAGACTGATATGGACAAGCAAGAATTACGCAAAAAAATACGGGCGGCCAAAAAGGCCGTCCCTTTTTGTGAAAAATGTGACCGCTCCCACCCCATTATGCAACAGGTGGAGCAGCTCGCTCAATTCCAAAAAGCAAACACTATTCTGCTCTATTGGTCGATGGACGACGAAGTGCACACCCACGATTTTGTCAATCGCTGGTATCAGCAGAAAACGATATTGCTACCCTGTGTTGATGGAAATGACCTCCGTCTACGCCAATACACGGGTCCTGAATGCCTGATTAGCGGCGAACAATTCGGTATCGGAGAACCCTCTGGCCCTGAATACACAGCACTGGACAATATCGAAATGATAATTGTTCCCGGAGTCGCCTTCGACAGCTTCAACCATCGAATGGGTCGCGGTCGTGGATTCTACGATCGGCTCTTGAAAAGCACCCCGAAAGCTTTCAAAGTAGGCGTCGCATTCGATTTTCAGATGGTTGAACTTGTCCCCACAGAGTCGTTTGATGTGCCCATGGACACAGTAATCGCTGAATCACATAACAATTAATAACAAATATTATGTTCGAAGTAGAGAAGCCACGCAGATTTCATTATGAGCCACGTTTCTATGACCCTGAGAAAGAAAAATGGGAAGCCGTAAAGTCGAAATATGCAAACAAAGAGAATGCAAAGGATGCTGCTTCAACAGAAGCACAAACAGTACTGCCAGATTCTAAGGAAGTAGATGCAGATTTGGAGTATTTTGAGCGCAAGGTGCGTGACATCAACCTTAAAGAGAAGGAAAAATCTTCAAAACTTTCGTGGAAAGACCTTTTCCGCAAACGCGAGATGCCCACTTTTAATTACCAATCACGTCTCAACCTCAACAGTTCCGTGCAAGATTCGACAAATGCCCCCGCTATCGACGAAACATTGGCCGACAAATACCGGCAATCGAAACGACAAATCAAGATCCGCCGTCGTTTTGACATTTCGGACAGTGAATATATGAAGCCCATTTCGGGCACAAAAATAATTGTTTATGGTATGATTGTGGTGCTTTTAATCACACTCATTATCAAGTTTTGATATATATATATTTAATATATTAAAATAAAAGCGTATATTTGCAAAAAAATACAATCATGTTGGTTAACGTACTAAAATCTAAAATTCATAGAGTTACAGTTACCGAAGCTGATATTGACTATATCGGAAGCATCACAATTGACGAGGCTTTAATGGAAGCTTCGAACATTATTGAGAACGAACAGGTCGACATATACAACATTACCAATGGCGAGCGTTTTCACACTTACGCCATTAAGGGAGAGCGGGGTAGCGGCGTTATCGGCATCAATGGAGCTGCTGCACACAAAGCTCCTGTCGGAAGTTTGCTCATCATTGCGTCTTACGCTATGATGGACTTCGAAGAAGCCAAACAGTGGCATCCTACTGTCATTTTCCCAACTGATAACAAACTTCGTTAAGCCGACTTGTGATGACCGACTCTGCACAACCGACACCAAAAAAGAAAAGCAAGCTCGGAGACATAATCAAACTTATTGTCTTTCTTGGCATCGGCTTTTTATTTATATATTTCTTCCTGCTCAAATTAGATGCCTCGCAAAAAGCTGCTATTTGGGATTCTTTCACCAATGCTGATTATTTTTGGGTGGTTCTGGCAATGATTTGTTGTTTGGTCAGCCATTTTGTGCGGGCCTTGCGTTGGCAGTTGCTTTATCAGCCCATTGGCTACAAGCCTCGGTTGAACAATGTATTCGGGTCGGTGATGGTAGCCTATATGGCCAATTTGGCTTTTCCTCGTTTGGGCGAGGTGATGCGTTGTGCCACATTGCGCACCAGTGAGAACATCCCTATCGAAAAGTCGCTGGGCACAGTTGTTACCGAGAGGGCCATCGATGTACTTGCCTTTGGTGTCATCCTCCTCATCGGTTTGGCCGTAATGTATGGCCAGGCGAAGGTGTGGTTGATGGAAGTTCTTTCTGAAAAGATACAAAGTCTTCCCACTTTGGCCGTCATTCTATGTATTGTGATTGCGTTAGGCATCGCAGCCATCATCCTCTACAAATTGCTCCGTCAGAAACTGCTCAAATACAAACTTTTTCAAAAGATTGACAGCATTATCATCGGCTGTATTGACGGGCTCAAGAGTATTTTCAAACTGCGTCCAGCCTCGGTATTCCTGTTTGTGCTTTACAGTGCCATCATATACTTCCTCTATATTTTGGGAGGACTCATCATTTTCCAAGCTATTCCCGAAACATGCAAGCTGGGGTTTGGTGCCGCCTTCGTAATGTATCTGTTCGGCTCGGTAGGTATGACCATCTCGCAAGGAGGTCTCGGTGCCTATCCTGTGCTGATATGGCAAGCTTTGGCCCTCTACGGAATTGGCGAGACTGTTGGTTTGGCGACAGGTTGGCTACTGTGGAGTTCTCAACAGGTCATCATTATTGCTGTCGGCCTCGCCTACTTGATTTATTTTTCATTGACCAAGAAAGGTCAAAAGAGAATTTGAAGTATCACATTATTATAAACTTAATTTTTCGATATCATGGAACACACACGCTGTCTTATCATTGGTTCTGGCCCCGCTGGCTATACTGCAGGTATTTATACTGGTCGTGCCGACCTTCACCCCGTGCTTTACGAGGGAATGCAGCCTGGCGGACAGCTCACCATCACCACCGAAATTGAAAACTTTCCTGGCTATCCCGAAGGCATCTCTGGCACTTCTATGATGGCCGACCTGAAGAAACAAGCCGAACGTTTCGGCGCTGATGTGCGTTCTGGATACATTGTCAAAGCCGATTTCTCAAAACGTCCTTTCCACTGTATTGACGACCACGACAACGAAATTGAAGCCGAGGCGGTCATTATTGCCACGGGTGCTTCCGCTCGCTGGCTGGGTCTTGACAGCGAGAAAAAACTCTATGGTCAAGGCGTGAGTGCATGTGCCACCTGCGACGGATATTTCTACAAAGGTCTCGATGTGGCCGTTGTTGGCGGCGGCGACACTGCATGCGAAGAAGCCAACTACCTCGCCACACTCTGTAACAAAGTCTATCTCATCCATCGTCGTAACGAGTTGCGGGCTTCCAAATCCATGCAACACCGCGTCCTCACTAATCCCAAAATAGAAATGCTGTGGGATTCCACAACCAAGGAAATCTGTGGCGACGACCTCGACGGTGTGACGGGTGCCGATATTGAGAATCTGAAAACTGGCGAAATACGCCACATCGACATTGCTGGATTCTTTGTAGCCATCGGCCACAAACCCAACACCGACTTTGTCAAAGGTCAGATCGACTTGGACGAACAAGGCTACATCAAAGTGCAGAACCCCAGCAGTGCCACCAATATCCCCGGCGTGTTTGCCGCAGGTGATGTTTGCGACCCCAACTATCGTCAGGCCATCGTAGCGGCTGGCAAAGGTTGTGTTGCCGCAATGGACGTGGAACGTTTCCTTCAGAACAATTAAGAAAACATGAAGGGCTTAGTCCATAATTCAAAATCCAGTATCAATAGAGATGCGAAACTTGGAATTTTCTCATTTCTATTGATACTGTTTTTCGTGTTTGGAATAGGCTCAGCAAGGGCACAAATTGATATTTCCGACCATGCACTTCCCTCTAATCGTCCAATGGTAGGAAATAACAAACCATTGTTTTCAAATAGCAACCCATCCGAAACACATACCACGAACGAAGAGAATAACGACTCTCTTCAAGACAATGCTCCCAAAGGCATCGAATACCATGTGGACATCCCCGACAGTGTGTTGCAGGCTTCGGTATTCTCTTTCCAGCATCTTCCCCTCGATGTGAAGATAATGGATTTCGATCACCCCAATCTTTCTCCCACTGGCGCACAGTTCTTCGACCGTATTGACGGCCTCAATGGAAACTATTACCTCTATGCCGGTGAAATGGGACATCCACATCTGGCCATCTATCAAAATTTTGATGGCTCTCTCGGACTCAATTTTCGTCCCAACACTTTTCCTTGTTTTTATAAAACACCCGAAAACGTCACCTTCTATCAAGTACAGCATCCTTTCACATTGCTGTCTTACAACAGTTCGCTTGACAAAGACTACCAACTGCACGTCACTCATACGCAGAACATCACCGAAAGATGGAACTACGCCCTCGACTATCACCTCTACAGCCCAGAAGGTGTCTTCACCAACGATGGTGCCACCGACCACCTACTCGATTTCAACACCAACTACTACTCCCGTGATGCCCGCTACCAACTTTATGCTGGTGCAATCTGGCAAAGAATGTCGCTAAATGAGAATGGTGGTATCAGCGATGATGATGTCTATATTCGCAAACGTGTAAGCAAACCATCAGGTATTCCTGTCAATTTTTCCAATGGGGGAAGTGTCTCAAACGACCTTACCCTATATGCACACCAGTCTTTCAACACCGTCCGCCAATTTGAATGGTATAGGGAAATCAAGAAAACCGTATTCGACACCATCGCTGGCGATACTACATGGGCGCTCAACGAAAGCGGCGACTCCATCCCTACCTACAGCCGCACCATCAAACCCCACGACACCATTGTGGGCTTCGACACCATCCAGCCGCACACCCCACACACCTTCAACACTGGTGTATTTGCCCTCGACCTTCAATGGGACCGTCAGAATTATCGTTACATCGATTCCACTCGTTACAATCTTTTGACAGGACGTCTGTTTTGGACCAACGATGCTTACCTCGACCATCGCTGGCACAATCCAGTCAAACTCTCTTTGGGAATAAAGCCTCAAATCGAACGACTCGAACTGCGCGACAGTCTCAACACCTCCCAAACTAACACCATGCTCTATCCTTTCGCCCAACTCGTGTTATCCACACATTTTGCCGAATTGACCTTGGGTGGAGAAATGGGTATAGGTGACGGTGAATCAAGGCTCACCGCCGATTTGTTTTTCCCTTTCCGCGACAGCATAGGTCAATCTGACAAAACTATCCACCTTTCAGCCACTTTTCAGCAAGCCTCTCCTACCCTTCTGTATTCTATCTGCAACGTCTCAAACAACGACATCCGCAATGTCGGGCTGATGAAAGCCGAAGCATCTTTCCAAAACAAATGGCTCGACATAAGCCTCGTAGCCAATCATATAAGCAACAACATTTGGCTCGACAGCACTCTCCACACCTGCCAAACTTCGGGTTCAGCCTTATTGCTTCAGGGCCGTATCAATATGAACCTGCAGATTTGCAGCTGGCTTCACTTTGATATGCAGCAATTGGTACAATATAGCAGCGACCAAAATCAGGTGCGTGTGCCTCTCTTTGCCAGCAAAAATTCGCTCTACACCGATTTTTACCTTTTCCACCATGCCCTACACACCCAAGTTGGTGTCGACCTTCGTTACCACACCTCTTTCTATGCCGATGCTTACAACCCAGGCTTAGGTGCTTTTTATCGTCAAAATCAAATCTCAATCGGCAACTATTTGTGGGGGGACGTCTTTATCAACCTCCAAATCAAACGTGCCACAATATATGCCAAAGCCGGTCACCTGAACAGCCTGCTCGAAAACGAATCGCACAGTTTCCTCCTTCCTCATTATCCGGGCATACCCTTCGGCCTCTTCTACGGCATAACATGGAGATTTTTCGACTAAATATTAATTAATCAATATTAAAACATTTGCATCATGACATTACTTGAACAAATCCGCGCAAAAGCAAAAGCTGCCAACAAGACCATCGTTTTGGCCGAAGGCACTGAAGAAAGAACCCTCAAGGCTGCCGATATCATCCTCCAGGAAGGTATTGCCAAACTGATCCTCCTCGGCAATGAGTCCGAAATCAAAGGTCTTGCCAACCAGTGGGGCCTCAAAAACATCGACAAGGCTCAAATCATCGACCCCGAGACCAATCCCAAACGCGAGTACTATGCACAGATGCTTTGCGAAATCCGCAAAAAGAAAGGTATGCAGATGGATGAGGCCATGCGTCTCGTTGCCGACCCTCTCTATCTCGCCTGTCTGCTCATCAAGAACGGCGATGCTGATGGTGAAGTTGCTGGTGCCCGCAATGCTACTGGCGATGTTCTTCGTCCCGCCTTCCAGATTGTCAAAACTCTTCCTGGTGTCAGTGTCGTCAGCGGTGCTTTCATCATGATTCTCAAAGATTCCACTTATGGTGAAAACGGTATGTTCGTCTTCGCCGACTGTGCTGCTACCCCCTGCCCCACTGCCGAAGAACTTGGCCAGATTGCCGTTGTTTCCGCACAAACTGCAAAAGCCATTGCTGGTTTCGAAGAGCCCCGTGTCGCCATCCTGAGCTTCTCCACCAAAGGTAGCGCCAAACACGAACTCGTCGACAAGGTCATCGAGGCCACCCGTGTCGCTCACGAACTCGACCCCAATGTCAAACTCGACGGCGAACTCCAAGCCGATGCTGCCATCGTTGCCAAAGTGGGTGCCAGCAAAGCCCCCAACAGCGACATCGCCGGCAAAGCCAACGTGTTGGTATTCCCCGACCTCCAAAGCGGCAACATCTGCTACAAACTCGTCCAGCGTTTGGCTGGTGCCGAAGCCGTGGGTCCCGTCATGCAGGGCATGGCTGCTCCTATCAACGACCTTAGCCGTGGTTGCAGCGTAGAGGACATTGTCAACGTGGTCTCCATCACCGCCACTCAGGCTGCTGCAAAATAAGTGAATAGTGAAAATAGTGACCAGTGATTAGTGACCAGTGATTAGGCGGCTACCGCCCTCCTAGTCACTAGTCATTAGTCACTAGTCACAATTTCTCAACTTCATAAACTATTCAATACTCATGACGCTCGAAGAACGCATCACCCGCCTCGAAGACAATGAGGCTATACGCCAGCTGCAAGCAAAATATCAACGGTGTCTCGACACGCGCGATTTCGACGGCATAGCCAGTTGCTTCACCGACGATGTTGTCTCTTCCTACGGCAATGGCAGCATGTCCTACAACGGAAAAGAGGCCGTCATGCAGTTTCTCTGCAAAGTCATGACGCTCGATATGCCCTCCACCCACCTCATCCACGGTGGCGAAATCAGCTTTTCCGACAACTCCCACGCCCAAGGAAAATGGTATCTCGAAGACTTCCTTCTCCACAAAAAGTACAAGATGAAACTTCATGGTGCCGCCATCTACGATGTGTCTTACACCAAAAGCAACGGCCTCTGGCTCATCTGCTCCATCGGCTACCAACGTTGCTACGAATACATGGAGCCTCGCGGAATCTTCAATCTTTTCACCCTCAAGAAAACCACTTTTCTCGACAATCTCAAAAAAGCCGACCCAAACTCGCTCGACACTTGGGGCAGATACTTTAAATCCAAACACAAATCATGAACTGCCTCCTGCTATATTTCACCGGTACTTTCAACACTCGTTATCTCTCCAACCGCCTCAAAGAGAAACTCGAAGCGGAAGGCCACGTTGTAACTCTTCACGAGATCGACCCTTCGCACAACTACCAGCTCGACTATTCCAACTACAACCTCCTCGGCCTCGGCTACCCTATCCACGGCTATGCCGCCCCCTGGGCCTTCCTCCGTTTCATCCGCAAGCAACATTTCCCCAAAGGACTGCAGACTTTCATCTATAAAAATTCTGGCGAGACCGAGATTGCCAACGATGCCTCTTCAAAATATGTGCTGCGCAAACTCCGTCGCTGCGGAATCCACGTCGACAACGAGTATCACTTTCTGATGCCCTACAACATCCATTTCCGCTTTGACGAAAAACTTGTGAAAGAGATGCTCCAAAAAGACGAACAACTCCTCTGCACCCTCGTCCACGAAGTCACCCACCATATCCCCAACATCCAGCGTCCCTCTCTTTGGGCCAACATCGTATGCAGCGTTGTTTCCCGACCCATGTATATCGCCGGTCCTGTCAACTCTTTCCTCTACAAAGTCGACCCCCAGAAGTGCGTCAACTGCAATCGCTGCATCAACACCTGCCCCACCCGCAATATCTATCGTGATGCCTCTGGCCGCATCCGTTTCCACCACCACTGCCTCACCTGTATGCGTTGTTCTTTCTGCTGCCCCACAGCCGCTATCGACATCGGTTTCCTGCAAGGCTGGAAAGTCAACGGCCCTTACAATTTTGAAAAAATACAACAAATACCCACCGAAAAACCTTGGATTACAGCCGATACCAAAGGTTTCTTCAAGTGCTACATCAAGTCGTATCAAAACATCGAAAACCGCTACAACGAACTTTTCGGCAAGCATTAAAACCTCATTACACCCCTTTTCATCCCTCATCTTATTAAATTGAATAAATAATAAAAACAATAATATAATGGCAAACCAAGAAGAATTCTTCAAAAAAGTCGTCTCTCACGCCAAAGAGTACGGCTTCATTTTCCCCTCCAGCGAAATCTACGATGGTCTCGGAGCCGTCTACGATTACGGCCAGTTGGGCACCGAACTCAAAAACAACATCAAGCAGTATTGGTGGAAATCGATGGTACAATACCACGAAAACATTGTCGGTATCGACTCCGCCATCTTCATGCACCCCAAGATTTGGAAAGCCTCCGGCCACGTCGATGCTTTCAACGACCCCCTCATCGACAACAAGGATTCCAAGAAACGCTATCGTGCCGACGTCCTCATCGAAGACCACATCGCCAAAATCGAAGACAAGATCAAGAAGGAATGCGACAAGGCACAAAAACGCTTCGGCGAGGCTTTCAACCGCGACCAGTTCGTAACCACCAATGCCCGTGTGCTCGAATATCAGAAACAGATTGACGAGATTCGTGGCAAATACGCCGAACTCATGAATGCCAACGACCTCGCCGGCCTCAAGCAGCTCATCCTCGACCTCGGCATCGTCTGCCCCATCAGCGGCACTCGCAACTGGACCGATGTCCGCCAGTTCAACCTTATGTTCGCCACCAAGATGGGTTCCGTCATCGACGACAGCGACACCCTCTACCTCCGTCCCGAAACCGCCCAAGGCATCTTTGTCAACTTCCTCAACGTCCAGAAATCGGGCCGTATGAAGGTTCCCTTCGGCATTGCTCAAATCGGCAAGGCTTTCCGCAACGAGATTGTAGCCCGCCAGTTCATCTTTCGTATGCGCGAATTCGAGCAGATGGAGATGCAGTTCTTCGTCCGTCCTGGCAGCGAACTCGAGTGGTTCAAATACTGGAAAGAGGAACGTCTCAAATGGCACCTCGCCCTCGGCATCCCTGCTGAGAAATATCGCTACCACGACCATGAGAAACTAGCCCACTACGCCAATGCAGCCACCGACATCGAGTTCGAGTTCCCCTTCGGTTTCAAAGAGCTCGAGGGCATCCACAGCCGCACCGACTTCGACCTCAGCCGTCATAGCGAGTTCAGTGGCAAGAAACTACAGTATTTTGACAGCGAACTCAACGAGAACTACACCCCCTACGTCATCGAAACCTCCATTGGTGTCGACCGCACTTTCTTGGCCATCTTCAGCCACGCCCTCAAGGACGAGACTCTCGACGATGGCAGCACCCGCACCGTGCTGAGCCTCCCCGCCTGCCTCGCTCCCTACAAAGCCGCCATCCTGCCCCTCGTCAAAAAGGACGGCCTGCCCGAGAAGGCTCGCGAAATCATGACTATGCTCCAATACGACTTCATGCTCCAATACGATGAAAAGGACGCCATCGGCCGTCGCTATCGTCGTCAAGACGCTATCGGAACCCCCTTCTGCATCACCGTCGACAACGACACCCTCTCCGACAACAGTGTCACCGTCCGTGACCGCGACACCATGCAGCAAGAGCGCATCCCCATCGAAAACCTCCGCACCTACCTCCACGAACACATCCAACCGATTACGGTGAAGTAGAGTGATAGTGAATTGTGAATAGTGAATTGTGAATTGACAATAGATACAATTCGCAATTCACTATTTCACTATTTCACTAATCACTATTCACATTTCACATTTCACATTTCACTATGAAAAAAATCTTTCTCTCATTATTACTGCTTTTCGCATTGACTGTCAGCGCTCAGCAGCATGTCAAAGTCGACACCTACCATCTCGACAATGGCCTCAAAATCATCCTTTGTGAAAACCACGACCAACCCAAAATCTACGGCTGTGTCTTCGTCCATGCCGGCAGCAAAAACGAGAAACCCACCGCCACAGGTGTCGCCCACTATTTCAAACACATCATGTTCAAAGGCACCGACCGCATAGGCACCACCAACTGGCCCGTCGAAAGTCGCTACCTCGACAGTATCAGCCTCGCCTACGACCGCCTCCGCGCCACCTCCGACGCCCGTGAGCGCCACAATATTCAACTCGAAATCAACCGCCTCAACATCGAGGCTTCCAAATACGCTATCCCCAACGAGGTGGATTCCATACTTCAAAAAATGGGGTGCACAGACCTCAACGCCCGCACAACCTACGACTACACCCTCTACTACAACACCCTACCCTCCAACCAACTGGCAAACTGGATGGATGTTTATGTCGAGCGTTTCCGCAATCCCGTCTTCCGTCTTTTCCCAAGCGTTCTCGAGGCCGTCTACGAGGAAAAGAACATGTACGAAAACCAACCCGTCTACGATTTCTCGCACAACATCTTCACCCAAGCCTTTGGCAGCCACCCCTACAGCCGCGACATCATCGGCCTCGCCGACCACCTCAAAAATCCGCAACCCAGCGAGATGCAGGAGTTCTTCAACACCTACTATGTGGCCAACAACATGACCCTCCTCCTCGTGGGCGATTTCAACACCGCCGAGGCCAAGAAGCTCATAGCCGCAAAGTTCTCCACCTGGCCCAGCGGACAACTCCCCCAACCTCCCGCCTACGACATGCCCGCTTTCGACCAAACCAAAATCGTCAATGTCAAACAAACGCCCCACAAAGCCGGCATCATGATCTTCCCAGGCGTCACCTCGCGCCACCCCGACTACCAGCCCCTCGAGCTCCTCGGCAGCATCCTCGGCGGGGGATGCGGCCTCCTCGACCAAGCCACGCAGCAGGGCCTTCTCATGGCTGCCAAACTCTCCCCCATCGCCCTCCAAGATGCGGGGCGCAACATCGTCATCTACCTCCCCAAAATCCTCGGCCAGAGCCACGAAGAGGCCGAAAAAATCATCTGGGACTGCATCGACAGCATCAAGCAGGGCAACTTCAGCGACGAACTTGTCGAGGCCATCAAAACCCGCAGCATCGTCTCGCAGCAACGCCAACTCGAAGATTATCAAAACATCGCCCAACTTCTCGTCAGTCTCGAGGCCGAAGGTTCCGACTTCGCTCAGTGGCAACGCGACAACCAGCGCTGGATGAGCCTCACCCGCGACGAGGTCATCCAAGTGGCCAACAAATATTTCAACCGCGACCACTGCACCATCGTCCGTTCCAAGACAGGTTCCCCCAAGCACGACAGCACCGTGAAGCCCGACTGGGAGCACCTCGAAGTGCAGAACACCAACGCCCACTCCCTCTTCGCCATGGCCATCGACGCCAACAAGCCCGACCCCATCCCCCCACGAAAACACGATTCCAAAAACGACGTCAACATCCTCCCCCTCGGCGGCCACAGCCAGCTTTTCTCCTCACCCAATCCCAAAAACGACATCTTCCGGCTCACTATCGCCTATCGCTACGGCCTCACCGACAACCCCGACCTCGACCGCGCACTGGAATACATGCAGTCCGTAGGTTGCGACAGCCTCGACCTCACCCAGTTCAACCTCCAGCTCTACCGCCTCGGCGGCAGCATCCTCCTCGTCCCCTCCGACGACCAATGCCTCCTCACCCTCTCCGGTCTTGAGGAAAACCTCGAACCCATCATGGCCCTCTGCCAACGCTGGATCACCAATCCACGCCACGACCCGAAGCAGATAGAAATCATCGCCGACAACCTCAAAGCCGACGAAAAAGGGGGCAAGAACAGCAGCAGAACATGGTTCGACGATTTCTCCGACTATCTCGTCTACGGCCTGCCAGTAGAGACACGGCATACCACCTCCCTACTCCGAGGATCCAGCATCAAAGAGTGGAAAAAACGCACCTGTGCACAACTGCATGACGAGGCCCTGCAGATCTTCACCCGCAACAGCCAGGCCTATTTCACCGGCAACACCGACCCTTCCACCCTCTCCGAACTCCTCACCCGCTACGGCCTCATCAGCGACAGCATCGTCGACCAAGCCCCCCACGCCATCCAACGCTCCCACGATTAGTGATTAGTGAATTGTGATTAGTGAAATTGTGAATAGTGAATTGACAATACAAAAGTGCGACAGCCACCAATTCACTATTCACTATTCACCATTCACCATCTTCAATTCTCAATTAATCCTCACATCCTCCACGCAGTAGGTGGTGTGGAGCTTCAGGCCTGGGGTGTACTCCATGATGCCGGCAATTTTCTCGCGGTCGGTATACTGCCAAATAGTGTAGCGGGTGTTGGGGAATTTGAGGCCGTTGCTGACAATGACCACATGATAGGCGGCATAGCGTTCCTTGCTGAAATATTTGAGATAAGCCTCCTGCGTAGCCATGATGAGGGGCTTGACGCCATACTCCTGCTCCATCAGTTGCAGCAGCATGTCGAGACGTTTCACATTGATG
The DNA here is from genome assembly GCA_045640925.1 of Bacteroidales bacterium. Classification (GTDB taxonomy): domain Bacteria; phylum Bacteroidota; class Bacteroidia; order Bacteroidales; family P3; genus Colimorpha. Next base: position 2,289 of record JAZUFY010000143.1, on the reverse strand, counting down.
TCGTAGGGCGAATCGGGGATGACGTACACCACGGGGGCAAGGCTCATCTTCTGCCCCTTCACGGCAGCCTTGAAGTTGTCCATCTGTCCCTGTGCCGAGAAATGGCGGTCGTAAATATGCACGCAACCCACCCTACAGCCAGCTTTCAGCGACTGTTGCAGATTGGTGGCGCAGCGCTCGTCCGTCACCGAGGCACCCTGGGTAGCCTGCACATACACAAAGGACAGATCGTTGCCGTCGTGCACCGTAGTCCAATCAATAGTGCCTTGGCTTTGAGAAACATAGATACCCATCGGGGCAGTGGTCTGGGCGGCAGCCAGCATCGGCAACGCCATCAACAAAAAGAGAATTATTTTACGCATAATAATAAAAATTTATTTCAAAATCCGAATTTGCAAAGATACGATATTTTTTTCATTCAGATAGATAAATTTCGGCAAAAAATTTATTAACGAGAATTGATGAATTATGAATTATGATTTATGAGTGGGGCGGCAGCCACCTAATCACAAGTATCCAATCACAAGTATCTGGACAATCCGGAAAATCCGGAAAATCCGGAATAACCGGAATAACCGATCTTTCCGGAAATATCCGGAATAACCGGAAAATCCGGATTGTCCGGAAATCAATCTTCCAGCACGATGGCCTCGAGGGTGGTGTTACCCGTGAGGGTCACAGTGATGTCGGGGTCAGTTTCCTCGCGGTTCTTCCAACCACCGAAAGTCCAGCCACCAGCGGCCTCAAAGTGAACTTCCAATTCGGAGCCGACGGGGTACGGATATTCCCCACCCACATCAACATGCTCACCATTGATGGTGTAGGCACCAGCGTCTTCAGGGTCAAGGGCGATGGTCACGACAGCATCGGAGGGGGGAACAGGGCCAGGGCCTGGCTCTTCATCCTCATTACCCTTCGGGGTGAGGAAGTCCAGATTGTCAGTACCGCCGTAGCTTTCGATGGCCTCGTTCATCTTGGTCTTGGTCTGATACTGGGCAAGCAGCGTGTTGCTGACCACGATGAACTGAGTACCCACGAGGGTGCGGTTCTGAGTCTCACGGCTGTGAACCCATGCGATACCGCCATTGATGGTGTTGTTAGCACCAATACATTCGTCAATGATGCTGAAACCAGCCTCGCTGACAACGTCACGCACCTTGGTCACGTTGTCCGAAGTGTCGAGATTGAAGGCCTCAGCCTCAACCACGACGTAAGGCACACCAGTGGCAGCGTTGACCAACTGACGAAGAACGTACACAGCAATCTGGTCACCGTTCTTGTAGTTGACGTTGTGGGCGATGATTTCATCAGAGAAATCCTTGACCGTGGTGGCCGAGGTGATGGCGAAAGTGCTGCCAACAGCGATGTCGGTTTTCTTGATGCTGCCAGAGGCGCTCTCGCTCACCATGATGCTGGGCAAAGAGCCACGAGTGATCTGATAGGGAGCAACCACGCAGCCACCGCCACGAGCCTCACTCTTGTCCAGATACACATGAACCAAACCGAAGTTTGCGGAAGTGAAAGCGTTGAAATCACTCCACGAATTGGGTTTGTCCTCAAACGAAGGTTTGAGATTGTTGGTGAAAGCCGTCCACAAGTTCTGAATGTTGCGGAGCTGCACGCGACGCTTCATCTGCTTTGGTGTGCGGGTGGGGACATCCTTAGAAATGTCATTATATGGCTTTCCAATTTAACATTTGACGCATGATTAGAGCTAATATGGGTTCCATATATAATAACCAAAAATCAAGGTATGGGGGTTAACCTTCCATTAACCTACCATTAACCTACCCTTGACTTACCCTTGACCTAAAAATAGGTAAATTTTTAACATTGATTAAGACAAATGTTAAACCACACCCACCACTAAAAAAAGCGTTTTTTTTGACACACAAGGGGCAAAAATCGAACACTTTTATACCGAAAATGACACATTTTTAGCGATTTTGTGTGCAAAAACAGGTCAAAAATGGCCTCTCATTTCTCAATCTCATCCCACATCATAAATTGAGAGGCTGTTTTTGAGGGTAAAAATGAACGAAAAATGACAAAAAATGACAAAAAACAGTGTGAAGTGTGCGATTTTGATAGGTTGCTGTTGATTTTTTCCATGTTTTTTACCCTCGGGAGAGGCTGTTTTTGAGCAAATGCAGGATACTTTTCAAAAATTTCGTTTTGCCGAAGATACCTATAACGCTATGTGTACTTGTGAGTTACAGCGAATGTATCTTGTATCTTGTCAAAATGCAATGTGTCGGCATATATTTAAAATTAATATATATATATATA
>JAZUFY010000142.1:0-10238 GCA_045640925.1 Bacteroidales bacterium | reverse complement strand
GTTGCTGTGCAGAACGAGGGAGCGTAGCGGGCTACGTGACCGAGTGATAAACAGCAAGATGCCGAAAAGCGCCCGAAATCGCAGAAAAGTATTTTATCTTTCATTATCCTCATACGTTGAATTTATAGAACCCACCTTAAGCACTTCCCCAAGGAGGCACAAGTTGTTACTCCTGCAGAGATGGTGGCGATTATTGAAGGGCTTTTCCAATATAAATGAAGACCTTTCTTCTCTAAGGCCTGTAGGATGGAGGAAAAGGAATTGCGAAGCACTTCGTATTCATATTCCCATTATCGGTGGAAATCAGTTTCCATTATCGATGGAAAGTTGTTTGTGTAAAGAACCTTTTTTCTTGTGCTTTGAGAAAACATTCATTACGTTGGAAGCACCTCCGATACTCTCTGCCTTTCTGTAACTATCAACGAGTTTTTTAGTGGGGTGGCCGAATAGTTTTGATAGCTCACACCAATTAATATGTTTTTTCGGCCCGCCTCTTCGTAATGCTATTTGTTTACCGATTATACCGATTAGTGGTATCGATTTGGCGACCCAAGGTGTGGTAGACATATCCAAAAGCTTTACCCCACGGAATTCTTCATGTTCAATTTCGTGAAGTATTGCCATCAGTTCGGGGTCGGATGTGATGGCTATTTGTGGTTTGCGGGGCTTGGGCTTGGGCTTAGGCTTGGGTTTGATTTTGGCTCGTCTTGCTTTCTTTCGTGCGGCCAGCCGACGCTCACGGATTTTTATGATCTTGGCCGTTTCCTTTCGCACGATGGCTTCGGCTTTGTTTTTCGCCTTCTGATATTTCTTCTCGTCTTCTTTATCCACCAGTGGGATTTTCATGATCGCTTTCTTTATATTGCCGTTCAGGTGATACTGCATATAGAAGCGAACGCGGCCTTTCTTGGTCTCTCTCTCGTATAATCGTACGATTTCCGTCCTTTTGGGATTGCTGTTTTCTGGCATATTCTTTGCTTTTTATGAATTGCAAAGATACAAATATTTTTTGAAAGTGTGTGATACGAGTAATCAAAAAATGATAAAAGCGAAATGGGTGTTTGGCTTACTTGCTGATAATCAGTGTACAATAAAAAAGCCCCTCGATGGAGGGGCTTCTTGTGGTCTGTGGCAGATTCGAACTGTCGACCTCTTCCGTGTGAAGGAAGCGCTCTGAACCAACTGAGCTAACAGACCTTCTTTCTTGAAAAAAGGCGAAGCTTGACTTCGCCTCTTTTGGTGATCTGTACAAGATTTGAACTTGTGACCTCTTGCCTGTCAAGCAAGCGCTCTAAACCAACTGAGCTAACAGATCATTTTCTCTCGAAAAGCGGTGCAAAAGTACTAACTTTTTTCGATATGACAAAATATTTTTTGAAAAAAGTTTTTAAATAGTTGAATATTAGTATCAAAAAATATTGTTTGTATCTGCTTTTGTTTGTTATTTTTTGTGTTTTTTGATCCGTTTCTGCCGTTTTTGAGGGTGTTCGCCGTAGGTGAAAATACGAGTTTTGGACTAAGAAATCAGGCATTTTTTTTGTTTTGAGAGGGATTTTGAGTGATGAGGAAAAGGTGTTTGAGAAGGTCTGTAAGGGGGGCTGTTTAATAGAATTTCACAAATAAAAGTGAAAAAATGTTGTTTTTTGGAAAAAAAGTCGTATCTTTGCATTCTAATTTGAAAACAATTTTTATTAACTTAAAAACACATTTAATCATGAAGAAAGTTGTTTTGGCTCTCGCCGTCGTCGCAATGGTTGGCTGCTTCGCCTCCTGCAAAAAAACCTGTAGCTGCACTACTTATGTTGCTGGTGTTGCTCAAAACCCTGTTGAAGTCAATCTTGATGACATGGAGGCAACCTTTAAAGTGAAGGTCGACAAGTGCTCCGACATGAACTCTATCGTCGAACTTCCCGTTGTTGGTAAGAACGGTGTTGTGTGCAAATAAACCATTGCACAATAAAAAAAACGCGACCCTTTGGGCCGCGTTTTTTTATGTATGAATAGATGATTATTGTTTCTTGCCGAATCCCAAGTTGGGGAGTTCGACGCTCTTGAAGGCGGAGAACAGCGGATTGGTGTTGGGGATTTCTTTGCCGTAGATTTCGGCAATGAGGCCTTTGTATTTTTCGAGAAGGACGTTGCGTTTGATTTTTAGGGTGGGGGAGAGCAGCCCGTTGGCTGAGGTCCATTCATCGGTTACGATACGGAAGTTTTTGATTTGCTCGTGGGCGGCGAAATCTTTGTTGATTTCTTCAATAACCGACTTGAATTTTTCTTTGGTTTGAGGCAGGGTCAGCAACTCGGCGTTGTCGCGATAGTGGAGGTGGTATTTGAGCGCCCAATAGTGGAGCGTGTTGAAGTTGGGGGAGATGATAGCGGCCACACTTTTCTCGTTTTCACCCACAATCATGGCTTGCTCGATGTAGTCGGATTCGCGGAGCTTGTTTTCGAGCAGCTGTGGGGCGATGTATTTGCCTGCCGAGAGTTTGAAGATGTCTTTCTTGCGGTCGGTGATGCGGAGGTATTTGCCATTACCCACGCCAGGAATTCCGCCCACCATTTCGCCCACATCGCCCGTGTGGAACCATCCCTCGCTGTCGATTACCTGGGCGGTATATTCGGGGTCTTTGTAATAACCCAGCATGACGTGAGGCCCACGGGTGAGTATTTCGCCATCTTCGGCAAATTTCACTTCGATACCGCTGAGGATGGGTCCTACGGTGCCGATTTTGACAAGGTTGTCGACAGGGTTGTTGACAGCGATCACGGGAGATGTTTCGGAGAGCCCGTAGCCTTCATAAATATATATGCCCGCTGCGGCGAATGTCCGAATCATGCGGGGCTGGATGCTGCTGGAGCCGGTGATGATGATGAGTTTGTTGCCGCCGAAACGCTCGCGCCAATGGCGGTAAACCATACGCTCGTAGAAGAGTTGGGAGATTTGGTAGCCGAGGGAGACTTTTTTCAGCAGGGTGTAATCATAACGTGCGCCATGCTTGAAAGCTCGGGTGTAAATCTTCTTTTTGATGCCCGTGAAGTCTTTGCCTGCGGCATAGAGTTTGTCGTAAATCATCTCCAGCACACGAGGTACGGCGCAGAAACCGGTGCCGTGGATTTCGGCCAGGTTCTGCTGTATGGTGCCCATGCTTTCGGCATAATAGATGCTGATGCCCTTGTATTGGAAATGGTAGTTCATGCTGCGTTCGTACATGTGGTTGAGCGGCAGGAAGCTGAGAACACGGTCGTTGGATGTCATGGGGTTGACATGGGAGTGGGCCACGAAGTTGGTGCAGAGGTTGCGGTGGGAGAGCATGACACCTTTGGGGGCGCCAGTGGTGCCCGAGGTGTAGATGAGGGTCACCCAATCTTCGGGTCGGATGGATTCTTTGCGTTTTTCAAGTATCTCGGCATTTTTTTCGTGAGAGGCTATGCCTGCACGAAGTATTTCCAACATACGATGTTCGCCTTCGATGTTGGCAAGGGTGTAGATGGTGGGCGGGTTTTCCATCTTCTCAAGTGCTGGGCGGATACGCCGAAGCAGGATGTTGTTGCTGACGAAGATGGTGCAGGCCTCGCTGTGGGTGAAGATGTGAAGATAGTTCTCAACGCTGAGGGTAGGATAGACGGGGACATGTATGATGCCTGCCATGGCAAGGGCCATGTCGATAAAGTTCCATTCGGGACAGTTGTTGGAGAGGGTGATGATCTTGTCGCCAGGCTTCAAGCCCATCTCGATGAGTCCGTAAGCCAAATAATGGGCATATTTGTAATAGTCTCGTGTGCTGTATTTTACCCACTCACCCTTTTCTTTGCACGCAAGGATGTCCTCCTTGTCGGGGTAATTGGCTAAGAGGTGGTCGAGCAGGTCGAATGTACGGGTTACTTCCATAAGTTTCGCTATAAATGAACTTGCAAAAATACGAAAAAAATTTGATATGTGGTTTTTTTATTTAATATTTAAAAAATATCATGGGACAAATTGGAAGTAATTATTTTGTGCCCGATATTCAAGACAGCGTGGGAGCATGATTGTAATTGGGCATTATGAGGCACAATCACCATGTCTGCATGAAAAAGGAATCGCTATTACAAATTCCCATTATTCTCCCAAGGTTCTTTTATCGTTATGGTATTCTTATGGTACCATAATGTTGGGAGAATAATGGGAGAATAATGGGAGAATAATGGGAGAATAATGGGAGAATAATGGGAGAATAGTGGGAGAAGATTATACTTTTCCTCTATCTTTCCACCATTCGCTGATGCCTTATTGGTTCATCATGCCTGCCTTGTCGAGGAAGGCGAGGAGGGCTTGCGAGATTTCAACATTAGCGTTGTGGGGATAGCGGATGTTGGTGAAGATTTCGGCCAGGTTGCGGGTGCCGTTTTGACGCACCATTTCTTGGTTGAAGGGGAAGTTTTCGCGTATTTCGTGGATGCGGTCGATGTCTTCGTCCGAGTAGTCGTGATATACCTCCTTGTGCATGATGCCTTCGATGGGGAGGCGCTCGCTGAGAGTGGGTTGGGCTTCGGGATAACCCATGGAAAGGGTGATGACGGGCACCACACCTTTGGGCAGTTCGAGCAACTGTGCGATGGCGTCGGTATTGTAAAGCACGGTGCCGAGGTGGCAGAATCCCAAACCTTCGCTTTCGGCTGCTACACAAAGGTTTTGAGCAAATAGTGAGGCGTCGATCACTCCGCTGAGAAACCAGAGGAAATTGTCGTAGGGCTGATCGCAACCACGTTGACGACACCAATGGTGGTAGCGGTTGACATCGGCACAGATGGTAAGAATGGCAGGAGCGCTGCTGCCTTGTCCGAAATGGAGGTCGCAAAGGGCTTTGCGTCGCTCGGGTTCTTGGGTGACGATGACGCTGTATACTTGCATGTTTCCGGTGTTGGAAGCACGGGATCCACATTCAATGATTCGTTGCATTATTTCGTCTGAAATTTCGCGGTTTTGGTACTGTCTAACTGTGGCGTGATCGAGAAGTTGCTTTTCAATATTATTCATGTGCGTATTTTTTTGTATATTTGCAACCGCAAAAATACGAAAAAAAATGAACATAATCATTGCAGGTGACGGAGAAGTTGGTTTTTATCTTGCCAAATCGCTGACCGAGTTGAACCACAATATCACGGTTGTGGATCCCAATTCGGACTTATTGAAGCGTTTAGAGACGGAAACGGATTTGCTGACCATCACGGGTTCGTCGACCTCGCCACAGGTGTTGGAAGATGCCAATGTGGGGGATTGCGACTTGTTTTTGGCTGTTTTGCATGACGAAAATATCAATTTGATGAGTTGTGTGCTGGCCAAGCGGTTGAAGGCAAAACGCACCGTGGCACGTATCACTAATGCCGAATTGCTTTCGCCGAAACATCGCGATATGTTCCGCGAATTGGGGGTGGACGAGATGGTTTGTCCCGAGCGTATTGCCGCCAAGGAGATCACCAATTTGCTGAATAATTCTTTGGCCACGGAGTTTTTTGATTTCTCGGGCGGTTTGCTGACCATGTATCTCATCCGTTTGGAGTCGGATTCGCCTGTTGTGGGGCACACTATTCAGGAATTGTTGCAGACCTACGCCAGTTTGGAGGTGCGTATTGTGGCTATCTTGCGTAATGGTATGACCGTCATACCTCATGCCGACACCGTGTTGCAACAAGGCGATTTTGCCTATCTTATCAGTCGCCCCAATCAGGTGGATGCCATCAAACGGGTGGCTGGAAAAACCGACGTGTCGGTGAAGAAGGCCATGATTGTGGGTGCGGGACGTGTGGGACGATATGCCGCTATGTCGTTGGAAGACAAGGTTCGTCTGACACTTTTTGAAGAGTCACGCAGTCGTTGTGAGGAGGTGGCATCGTTGTTGAAGAACACACTTATCATCAATGGTGATGCTACCGATATTGAATTGTTGAAAGAGGAGGGTTTGCAAAACAGCGATGCCTTTATTGCTGTTACCGATTCTTCAGAAACCAATGTGCTGACATGTCTTCATGCCAAACGTCTCGGGGTGAAGCGTACCATTGCTTTGGTGGAGAATACGGGCTTTATCAGCATCTCGCAGGATATTGGTATCGACACCATTATTAATAAAAAGTTGATCACGGCAAGCTATATCTCCCGTTTTATTGTCAAGGGCGATGCTGTGAGCAGCAAGTGGCTCAGCGGTACCAATGCTGAACTGATAGAGTTTAATGTGGGCAAATGGGCTTCGGCAACACGCCATACGATTCGGGATCTTCAATTGCCGCAGGGTGCTACTATAGGCGGCATTATTCGCGGAAGAGAAACCATTTTCCCGACACGCGATACTCAGATCAAGGCAAAAGACAGGGTGGTGGTTTTTGCCCTGCCTAAAGTAATGGAACAAGTGGCGAAATTGTTTGAATAAAAATAAGGGTTATTGGTTATCGGTTATTGGTTATTGGTTATAGATTATCGATTATTGGTTATCGATTAGGGGCATGAGGCTCACTCATAAATCATAATTCATAAATCAAAAATTTGAAAGATTCGGTTCATAACATTGTTGAGCGACAAAGGGAGCACTTGGGATTGCGCAAATTCAATTCTAAATTGATTGCGCGGTTGACGGGTGTGTTGCTGATATATCTGTCGTTCAGTATGGCCTTGCCGTTGCTGGTGTCGCTCTACAGCCGTGATGGATCCCAGTTCGCCTTGGCTGTGTCGGCAATAATGATTTTGATGCTGGGTCTGTTTTTGCGAAACATCGTGGGTCGCGATGCCGTGTTTGAATTGCATGAGCAGGAAAGTTTCTGGATTACAGTGGCTGTATGGGTGGTGATACCGATGTGCGGCACTCTGCCATATCTTTTCACAGGAGGTCTGAACTCGTTCTCTGATGCTGTTTTCGAATCTTTCAGCGGCTTTACTACAACGGGTTCCTCGGTGCTGGCTCATCCCGAAGAATTGCCGCAAGGGTTGCTGATTTACCGCGCGTTCACTCAGTGGGTAGGCGGCTTGGGATTGCTGCTCTTCGTGGTGGCTATATTCCGCAAATTGGGAGTGGGGGCAGGACAGCTGTACGATGCTGAGTTTTCGGGTGCCAAACAACGAAAACTTCATCCTCGGTTGTCGAAGAGTGTGATGCGTTTATGGAGAATTTATGCTTTCCTGACAATCATTATGGCTGTGGCGTTGGTGTTGCTTGGAACCGATTTTGTTAATGCTATAGCTTTGACTTTCAGTACTGTTTCTACAGGCGGCTTCGTTACCGATTGTAACGGATTGTCGTTGCTTGGTGAACGAGGGTTGGCCGTAGTGACTGCGTTTATGTTTTTGAGCGGCATAAATGTGGCGTTGCTGTACCATTTCTTCCGATTTCGTTGGCGTCGTTTGGTACACGATGAGGAGTTGCGGGTGTATGTGGTGGTCTTTTTGCTGTCGGTGAGTGTTTGCGGGGTCTCTTTCTACGCGGTGGGTAACGATGTGGGTACATCGGTGCTTTATAGCGTATTCCACATTGCTTCCACCATGTCCACTTGCGGATTCTATTTGCCTCGTCCCGATAACTGGCCGTTTATGGCAAGTATGATTACTTTTGTCCTAATCATAGTGGGTGCTTCGGCGGGTTCTACAGGCGGTGGAATCAAGCTTCGCCGTATCATGGTGCTGATAAAGTTTGTAGGCAACTATTTTGTAAGAATGTTGCATCCCAATGCTGTTTTCCGCGTCAAGATGAATGGCGAGGTGATACAGCATGACTATATCAACAAGATTTTTGCCTTTGTGTTCCTGTATATATGTTTTATTATCGGTGGGGCTTTTGTGCTTACATTCTGCGGCTGCAGTATCCCCGACGCTATCTGTATGGCTGCTGCAAATGTGAGCAATCTGGGCCCTTCGCCTTTGATAAACAATTTGGGAGGCAGTTTGGATTATTCTTTGCTGCCGGCTGTGGGCAAATGGACTTTGGCTGTGTTGATGTTGGCGGGCAGATTGGAGATATTTGCTTTGTTGGCGGTTTTCTCGCCTGCATATTGGAAAAGAGGTAGATGAATGGAGAATTGAAAATTGAGAATTGGGCGGTAGCCGCCTAATCACGAGTCACAAATCATAAATCGGAGAATGAACTTTAAATACATACTGAGGTTTTTGGGCATACTGCTGATAGTGCAGGGGGTGCTGATATTGAGTTGTCTGATACCGGCATTTCATTTTGATGACGGCACTTGGCAACCCATCTTGGCGTCGGGGTTGTTCACTTTGGTGGTAGGCTTGCTGTTCTTCGTAAGTTTCCAAAAATACCGAACTATCGCCGACAAACGTATGGCGTATCTTTTGGTGGTGCTGATGTGGGTGGTGCTCTCTCTTTTCGGCACCCTGCCATTCCTCTCCACAGGTGCCACCTTGCGTTTTTCTGACGCTTTCTTTGAATCGATGTCGGGCATTACATCCACAGGTGCGACAATCTTTCCAAGTGTCGAAATATTGCCCTCCTCGGTGCTTTTGTGGCGAAGTATGACTCAGTGGTTTGGAGGTTTCGGCATCGTGTTGTTGGTGCTGGCTGTGGTGCCTTCTATGGGTATCAACAAATACAGCCTTTACACAGCCGAAGCTTCAGGTGCCGATAATACTGGAAAACAGTCGGTCACCATGTCCTCCACCATACAGCAGATGCTTGGGGTGTATATTCTCCTCACCGTGGCTTTTGTGTTTGTGTTGTGGAAAAGTGGAATGCATGTATGGGATGCGGTGAATGCAACCTTCACAAACATCTCGTCTGGCGGTTTTTCCATCTATAATAACAGTATAGCGGGGTTGACCTATTTGCAGCAGTTTATCTTGGCTCTGGCCATGTTTTTGAGTGGCGTCAATTTCGCCATGCTCTACAATTTCTTGACCTTCCGCTGGGAAAGGCTGCGAAACAAAATGGACCAATTCTCATTTTATGTGGCGGCTTTTGCTTTGGCTGCGGTCTTTGTCACCCTGTCGCTGCATTTTAAGATGCATTACGCTTGGACAGAGGCGTTGCGTTGCGGCGTGGTGCAGACAATCAGCGTGCTTACCACAACAGGCTCTGTGGCCGACGATACAACGTTGTGGTGGACGCCTATCGTGTTTCTTGCCTTAGTGATGTCTCTTTGTGGGGGAATGGCAGGATCTACAACAGGCGGATTGAAGGCCATGCGTGTGCTCATCTTGGGTCGAAACGTTCGCAAAATACTCCGCGACCGACTCCATCCTCATGCGGTGAGTCCTGTGCGATTGAACGACAAGCCGGTATCCTCCCACATCATAACCAACGTGATGGTGATATTCATGGTGTTTGTGCTTGTTATTTTGGCGGGAATATTGCTGTTGATGCTTTGTGGAATAAATGCCACCGAGTCTATTGGTGCTGCTATTGCCTGTATCACAGGTTATGGCCCGGGATTGGGCATGAGTGGCGGTTTTGGCAACTACGCAGCATTCTCAGTACCGGCCAAATGGATATGCGCCTTCTTAATGTTGATGGGTCGCTTGGAGTGCTTGACCCTGCTGGTCATTTTCATCCCCGCCTTTTGGAAAAAATGATGATTTGATTTCTGAATTCTGAATTACGATTTCTGAGTGGTTGCCGCCTTTTGTATTGTCAATTCACTATTCACAATTCACAATTCCAAAGCTTCTGCAGGAAGGTAGTGGCAAGATATGCGTATCAAACGATACTACGACAAAAAAATATCAACTCAAAGATAATGTATACAGAACCTGTTGGCGGAATTAATCCCATAGGGATTTGTTATGGTAGCCAGGTGCGTAGTGTCTGGTATTTACAAGGTTGCATCATCCGCATGCCGTTAGGTATACGATAGCACCAAAACTCTGATAATCGCATACCTGACGGCATGCGGACACTCTATCCATTCGTAAACCAGCCATAGAATGGCTGGCTACCGTATTTGACCCCTAACGGGGTCTAAACAGCCTAATTAATTCCGCCAACATGTTGTTACTTACTAATTTTCTTTTAATTTGCAAATTTTTTTGTTTTGAGTTATAGTTACAAGACAGTCTTAAGACTCGCCCAATGTTCTTTTATTATTGTACGATATATATACGAGATATCTACGACGCTATCTCGTACATATCTCGTATGATGGTTGAATATTGGTAGTATAACAGAGGAACTGTTTTGAGTGGCATTGCGTCCCTGCGGTTGAGGGTGCTGGAGTGATACCGCACCTTGTCGTTGAAGACATACCCGGTAATGCTGCCGAAA
>JAZUFY010000141.1:0-14920 GCA_045640925.1 Bacteroidales bacterium | reverse complement strand
GTCACCCCGATGCTCTCGGCTCACGGCGACAATATCGCCCTCAATGCCGACCTTTTCAAACGTGTCAAGGCTGTCTACGACCAACGTGAGAGCCTCAACCTCGATCCCGAGCAGGCTCGTCTGCTGGAAGAAACCTACAAGGGCTTTGTTCGTGCAGGTGCCAATGTGCCCGAGGCTCAACAGGCTCGCTTCCGTGAGTTGAACGAGCAGATTGCCTCCCTCACGCTGCGTTTCGCTCAGAATGTCCTCAAGGCCACCAATGCCTATCAGTTGGTGCTCGATGAGGCTCCTGCAGGACTCTCTGACGACCAAATCGCTGCCGCCAAAGAAACCGGCAATGCTGGTGAGGCAACCAAAGGCAAACTGGTCTTCGAACTCAATATGCCCAGCTGGGAACCTTTCATGATGAATTGCTCCGACCGCAATCTCCGTGAGCAGATGTGGAAGGCCTACAGCACCCGCTGCAACGGTGGCGAGTTTGACAACACCAAGATTATCGACACCCTGGTCAATCTCCGCCTCGAACGTGCCAATATCCTTGGCTTCAAATCTCATGCCGATTACGTCCTCGACGATTGTTTGGCCAAGACCCCCGAGGCTGTCTACAACTGCCTGATGCAGCTTTGGACTCCCGCCCTCAAGAAGGCCACAGCCGAGCGTGACGAATATCAGAAGATGTTTGCCGCCGAAGTCCCTGGCGAGAAACTGCAACCCTGGGATTGGCGCTACTATAGCGAGAAACTCCGCAAGGAAAAATATGAGTTGGACGACGATGTTGTGCGCCCCTATTTCTCCCTCGACAATGTCCGTGAAGGCGCTTTTGCTACCGCCAACAAACTCTACGGCATCACTTTCCGCGAGAATCCCGCTCTCCCCACCTACGACAAAGAGGCTCACGCCTACGAGGTGCTCGATGGTGAAACAGTTATCGGCATCCTCTATATGGATTTCTTCCCCCGCGAGAGCAAGCGCAGCGGTGCTTGGATGACCGAGTTCCGTGGCCAGAAAATCAACCAGAAGGGCAAGAACGTAATCCCCATCATCCAGGTTGTGTGCAACTTCACCAAGCCCACGGGCGACAAACCCTCGCTGCTCAACTTCGACGAGAGCGAGACCCTCTTCCACGAGTTTGGTCACGCTTTGCACGGCCTTTTGAGCAAGTGCCACTATCCTTCATTGGCTGGAACCAATGTGCCCCGCGACTTCGTCGAGCTCCCCTCGCAGATTATGGAAAACTGGTGCCGTAACCCGCAGGTGATGAAGACCTACGCCAAACATTATCAGACCGGTGAGGTCATCCCCGACGAACTCATCGCCAAGATTGCTGCGGCTCAGACCTACGGCCAAGGATTTATCAACACCGAGCTCCTTGCCGCCTCGCTGCTTGATATGGATTACCACAGCATCACCGCCAAACAGGCTGTCGACCCCAACCAGTTTGAGGACGCTCACCTGAACCAAATCGGCCTCATTCCCGAAATCATCAGCCGCTACAAGAGCTCCTATTTCCAGCATGTGTTCACCACTGGCTACGATGCCGGCTACTATAGCTACACCTGGACAGCCATCCTCGACCACGATGCTTTTGCAGCCTTTGTCGAAAGCGGCGATTTGTACAACCCCGAATTAGCCAAGAAATTCCGCCACATCCTTGAGAGTGGCAACACGGTCGAACCCATGCAGCTCTACCTCGATTTCAGAGGCAAAGAGCCCACCGTGGACGCCCTGTTGAAAGACCGTGGCCTGATTTAAAGAGAACCCCCAAGGGGCGGGATACAATCCGTTCCCGCCCCTTCAATAATGTAATACCCAAATCCTGAAAAATAATGGAAAACCAACCCAAGAAACTCTTCCGTAGTCGAAAAGACCGCAAGATAGCGGGCGTTTGTGGCGGTTTGGCCGAATATTTCAACCTCGACCCCACCTTGATGCGCATCATCTTCCTCGTAGCCCTGCTCTGCGGCAGCTTCGGTGGCTGGATATACCTCATCGTGTGGATATGTGCCCCCGAAGGTTGATGTTTGCAACCTTTTGAAAAATACCCCACACATCGGACCTCCCGTCTTCGATGTGTGGGGTTTTTAGTATACCGTCGGCTTGTGTTATCGAGGACTTTTACTTCTGAGTAGTTACCGACTCGTTGGAAACATGCAAAATCATCCCAACGCAATGTTGAGAGTATTTGTTGCCGACAATATAAAACACGAATATTTTGTGATTATTTGGGGATATAAAAGAGGGAAACGAGGGTCGGAAACGGCATTTTTTGAGTCGTGCCTATTGTTGGCTATAAACCAATCTGTTATGTGCGTTTTTAACAAATACGCATTTGTGCAGATATAGGAAGTGACAGTTGACATTGTGTACTTTTTGCTTTTTGACGATGCTTAATGTATTGTATTCTATATATTTGATAGGAATAGAAAAAACAAACTTTGTGCGACTTTTGCTCAAAATGGGTCTTGTTTTAGTTAAAACCTATGTTAAAATGACGTTAAATCCAAAAATAGTTGTACACTTTTGAGAAAAAGTGTACCATTTTGTGGATATGGTGTTCGAAGTATTTTGAAGACTTTTTTGATAATAAAACAGGGGGGGCTAAAAGTATATGGTTTGTAATGCGAAAAGGAGGGAGCACCCCTCGCTGTGGCTTTATTCTCCTCCCAAGATTCTTTTATCGTTATGGTATCCTTGTCTTATCGTTATGGTATTCCGGATACGATAACGATACCATAAGGATACCATAAGAATACGATAACGATACCATAACGTTGGGAGAATAGAGGAAGAAGCTTGTGTTTATAAACGAGAATATCCGTGAATGTCCGAAAATTTTGAAAAAATTTTTTTTATGGTCATTTACGGATATTCACGGATATTTTCGTTTGATAAAATAATTTTGGGGTATTCCCGTATATGAGGGTAGAGGTTTTTGAGGGGGTGTTGTTTTTCAATTTGTTATGATATTTATCGCTCTTTATCGCTCTTTATCGCTCGTTTTTGGGGGGATTGTGGATTTTTTTGTGTATTTTTGCAGCGTCTTTCGGGGGGACAGGGCAAGATTGGTTATAAGAAAAGAAAATCCGCGCCGATTGAGGACAAAGGGCGCGGATAGGGTATGGGTTAATGTGTTTAGATTTCGGCGATTACCTGCTGTGCGAGTTCGTTGGCACGGGTCTCGGTGTGGGCTTCGCTGTAGATGCGGATGATGGGTTCGGTGTTGCTCTTGCGGAGGTGCACCCAGCCGTCTTCGAAGTCGATTTTCACTCCGTCGATGGTGCTCACTTGGCAGCTCTTATCGGCACCGTATTTGGTGGCCACTTTCTTCAGCAGAGCGTCGACATCCATGTCGGGTGTGAGGTCCTTGCGGTTTTTGCTGATGATGTAGTCGGGGTAGGTCTTGCGGAGTTCGCTCACTTTTATGCCTTTCTTGGCCAGGAGGGTGAGGAAGAGGGCCACGCCTACGAGGGCGTCGCGACCGTAGTGGAGTTCGGGGTAGATGACGCCTCCGTTGCCTTCGCCGCCGATGATGGCGTTGGTTTGGCGCATGAGGGTGGTGACGTTTACTTCGCCCACGGCGGAGGCCGCATACTGGCATCCGGCGTATTTGCGGGTGACGTCGCGCAGGGCACGGGAGGAGGACATGTTGGAGACGGTGTTGCCCGGGGTGTGGGAGAGGACGTAGTCGGCCACGCTGACGAGTGTGTATTCTTCGCCGAACATTTCGCCGGTTTCGCACACGAGGGCGAGGCGGTCAACATCAGGGTCGACCACGATGCCGAGGTCGCAGTGTTCTTTGGCCACGGTTTCGGCTATCTGTGCGAGGTTCTGCGGTATGGGCTCGGGGTTGTGGGCGAAATGGCCGGTGGGTTCGCAGTTGAGTTCGACCACGTTGTTCACGCCCAAGGCGCGGAGGAGTCGGGGGATGGCTATTCCGCCTGTGGAGTTGACTGCGTCGACAGCCACGCGGAAGTTGGCCTTTGCGATGGCTTCACGGTCGACCAGGGGCAGGGCGAGGACGCGCTGGATGTGGTGGTCGATGGTGTCGAAATCTTCGGTCACCTGGCCGAGGTCGTCGACTTCGGCATAGCTGTAGTCTTCGCTTTCGGCGATACGGATCACCTCGTTGCCTTCGGCTGCGTCGATGAATTCGCCACGGGCGTTGAGCAGTTTGAGGGCGTTCCAGTGCTTGGGGTTGTGCGAAGCGGTGATGATGATGCCACCGTCGGCGTGTTTGTCGATGACGCTCATTTCGGTGGTGGGAGTGGTGCTGAGGCCTGTTTCGATAACATCGATGCCCATGCCTTGCAGGGTTCCGACCACGAGACGGTCGACCATGGCGCCCGAGAGGCGGGCATCACGTCCGACAACGAGGGTGAGACGTTTGGAGTTGTTGTTACGACGCTGTAAGAAGGTGGCGAAAGCGGTGGTGAATTTCACCACGTCGATGGGACTCAGCCCTTCGCCAGGGTTGCCGCCGATGGTTCCGCGGATGCCCGAAATTGATTTGATCAGACTCATAATAATGATGCAATAATTACTCTTTTTTAATGACTGAAAATGGGTTGTTTTGCGACTGCAAAGATACAATATTTTTTTTGAAAAAAAG
The DNA here is from genome assembly GCA_045640925.1 of Bacteroidales bacterium. Classification (GTDB taxonomy): domain Bacteria; phylum Bacteroidota; class Bacteroidia; order Bacteroidales; family P3; genus Colimorpha. The sequence continues at coordinate 10,311 of JAZUFY010000141.1, read as the reverse complement.
ATTTTTTGTGCTGACTAAAAAAAAAATCGTATATTTGCCATTTATAAAATAGAATAATAAAATGCCTATTCTTTTGTCGGCCAAACGAATAGGCAAAATTGGATGTATTATGCATATCGCTATTGCAGGAAATATCGGTTCGGGAAAGACTACGCTGTCGAAGATATTGGCACGTCATTATGGCTATCGGCCCATATATGAATCGACGGAAACTAATCCGTATATCAACAGTTTTTATGAGGATATGCGCCGTTGGTCGTTCAATATCCAGATTTATTATCTGCACACCCGCACCCGCCAGCTGCTCGATATACATAAGGAGAGCAAGAACATCATCCAGGACCGCACGCTGTATGAGGATGCCTATATCTTTACGCCGAATCTGCATGCGATGGGGTTGATGAACACGCGCGATTTTGAGAACTATCAGCACACTTTCGAGTTGGTGTCGTCGTTTTTGCAGCCGCCAGATTTGCTGATTTATCTCCGCGCCGATGTGCCTACGCTCATCCGCAACATCCAAACCCGTGGCCGAGAGTATGAGAACAGTATCCGCTTGGATTACCTCACGGGCCTCAACAAGCGCTATGAGGATTGGATTGACAATTACAGCAAGGGCAAGCTCATCATCGTGGACTTGAACAAGCTGGACTTTGTCGCCCACGAGGAGGATTTGGGTGCGGTGTACAATATGGTTGATGCCGAAATTAATTCACTTTTTACAGAATAGATAGTATGAAGACACTCGCAATAATACCGGCCCGTTATGCTTCCACCCGTTTCCCGGGCAAGCCTTTGGCATTGCTTTGTGGCAAACCTGTGATACAGTGGGTGTGGGAGCGGGTGAATGCCATGCCCGACTTGGGCGGAGCTGTGGTGGCCACCGATGATGAGCGCATTGTGAAGGCGGTGCTGGATTTTGGCGGTCGAGCCATGATGACCAGCAACGAGCACAGGAGCGGCACGGATCGTTGTGGCGAGGTGTTGCGCAAGCTTGAGGCAGAAGGGGAGCATTTTGACGTGGTCATCAATGTGCAGGGCGATGAGCCTTTTACCCGTCCCGGTCAGTTGCGGAGTTTGGTGTCGTGTTTCGACGACGAGGCTACGCAGATTGCCACGCTGCGAACCCCCATCTGTGGAAACGAGGAGCTGTTCTCGCCCAATAATGTGAAAGTGATTTGTAATGCGCAGGGTAGGGCAGTGTATTTCAGCCGCCAGCCGTTGCCTTATCTGCGGGGCACCAATCCCGAGCAGTGGCTCTCGGTGCAGCCCTATTACAAGCATGTGGGCATCTATGCTTTCCGTGCGGAGATATTGAAAGAGGTGGTGATGTTGGAACAGTCGCCGCTGGAACGGAGCGAGTCGTTGGAGCAGTTGAGATGGCTGGAAAACGGTTATACCATCAGGGTGTGCGACACCGATGCTGCCAATATCGGCATCGATACCCCAGAAGACCTAAAGATGGCAGAATCGCAAATACAAAATGCAGATTGATAATAAGTAAACGAAAATAATACATAAAATATGAACATAACAGATCTTATCGTAGAATTCATTCAGCAAGGCAATGTGGTCGAGTTTCCAGGAATGGGAACCTTGACGGGTAGCAATGTGAGCGCATATCATGATGCTGCCACGGGCACATACTATCCCGCCCGACGTTCGGTGGTGTTGAACGACAGTCAGGCGGGCAACAAAGCCATCATTCGCCGTATTGCCGAGAAAGAATGCATCACGACAGAAATTGCTGAGCAGGTTTGGAATAACTATATGGCCGCACTCAACGACAAACTGGAACGCAATCCTGCAGGTCATGAATTTGCAGGGTTGGGAACGATGCGTCGAGAGGGTGGCAAGGTTGTTTTTAAGGCTGTTGAAGGCTTGGATTTGGATGCAGGCAAGAAACACGAGGAGCCGATTGAGCATGTGGCCACCTATACGCCCAAAACGGTTGTTGACCCCTTTGCTTCGTTCGACAAGCCCAAGGCCCCTGCAAAAGAAGAAAAGCCTGTGGAGGAGGTAAAACCTGTGGAAGAGGTTAAACCTGTTGAAACGGTTAAGCCCGTTGAGGTTGAAAAACCGAAAGTGGACGAGGTTTCCGAACCCAAAGAAGAGTCGGCATCCAAAGCCGAGGTGGTTATCGAAACCGTTGCTGCTGCCGCCACCGTTGCTGCAGCAACGACTGCCGCCACGTCCAATGCCGATTTGCAGGAACTGAAGAAACAGCTTGATAATATCCCTTCGTCGCCTTCGGACGAGAAAGCCCGTCGCCGTGCCGAGAAAGAGGCTGCTAAGGCCGCCAAGGAGGCAGAGAAGGCTGCCAGAGAGGCCGAACATCAGGCCGCCAAGGAGGCTGAACGTGTGGCCAAGGAATCGGAAAAAGCCGCCAAAGAGGCTGAAAAGGCTGCCAGAAAGGCCGCTAAGGATTCGAAAAAGGCTGAGAAACTTGCCGTTGTCGAATCTCCCAAAAAGGTCGAAACGAAAGATTCTGAGAAGAAGAAACGCCATCCGTGGATTTGGATTCTCATCATTCTTCTGTTGTTGGCAGGTGGGGCCTACTATTATTTCACGAAGATGAAGCCTGCTGAGGGAAAAGGAAAGCCCGTGGTCAGTACCGAGAAGGTGGATCTGGCTCATTACAGCGTGCTCTCGCGTGATTTGGCAGGGTTGTCCTACGACGAGTCGGACATTTTGGCAAGCCGTGCAAGAGTGAATGATTTCATGTCTGGCTATATTCGCGAGTATCTCACGGCTCGTCATTATGCCAATGCTCAGGCCGTGGTGATGGAACGCATCGACGAATACTCCGATATGCGTCTCCGCGAACTTATGACCGACAACCAGTATGCCGTGCAGCGTTTCTTCCCCTTCACCGACAATTATCGCGACTATTGCTATGAAGAGTTGCAGAAGGTAGGCGGATATGTGTCTCAATGCCGTGTTCAAGGCGAACTCATGGATACTGAGCGTTTGGACGATTTCCTGGATGCTTTGATCAGCGAACTGGGGCTCCATCCCGATGGCAATATGGGTATGGCTACAGCGGGTGCTAACGCCAATGCGGCTCCTGCAAAGGCCAAAGCAGAGGAAAACTATGTTGAAGTGGTTCCCTCGGCACCTACCTTTAAAGCCAGCAAACAAGGTTTTGATATCATCGCCGGTTTCTCCACACAGAAGAGCAAGGCCGACAAAATGGCCAACCATCTGAAGAGTCTGGGTTGTGATGCTTATGTCATCAACCGTAGCAGCCTCTATTATGTCAGCATGGGTTCTGCTCCTACACGCACGGCAGCCGAGTCGCTGTATAACCATATCAAGAGTTGGTATAAAGGCGATATCACCATCAAAAACTGGAATGAGTAGAAAAACACAATTCACAGTTCGCAGATAAGTTATGGGTCATCATAAGTTACAGCGTTTCGCAGAGAATCTGACGTTTCCAAACCTCTTCCAGGTTTCGTTTCAAATGTTGCAGGAGGGAGGCTTTGAACTGCGAGGCAAATGGAATGAGTATTTCGGCAACAACAATCCGATAACTTTGGAATTGGGTTGCGGCAAAGGCGATTATACCATTGCATTGGCCCGCAGACATCCCGACCGCAATTATATTGGTGTCGATATCAAGGGTGCCCGCTTGTGGCGTGGAGCCAAGACCAGCAACGAGGAACAGATGCACAATGTGGCGTTTATCCGCACCCGTATCGAACTTATTGAGCAGTTTTTCGCTCCCGACGAGGTGGCAGAGATTTGGGTCACATTTCCCGACCCTCAGCCCAAAAAAGAGTTCAAGCGCCTCACTTGCGAAAGGTTCTTGTCTCGCTATAAGTCGTTTTTGAAGTCGGGAGGGCCTGTCCATTTGAAGACAGATTCGCTGGAATTGCATGAGTATACGCGTGATGAGGTTGTTGCTCCTGCGGGATATCGAGTGGAATATGCCACTACCGACTTGTATGCCACTCCTGCCGACAGTCGTCCAGATATTCCCTGTCTTCAAGAGGCTCAGATGACGCAGACTTTCTACGAGAAGATGTTCCTCGCCGAGGGGAAGCCTATCACATACATCAAATTCTACATTATTTAGGAAACAATTAATTTATAGTATTAATATATTAAATATCATTTTTTATGTCAGGACACAATAAATGGTCAAAAATTAAGAGAGCCAAAGGTGCAGCCGATGCAAAGCGCTCCAAACAGTATTCGAAAATTTTGAAAGAGGTGGCCGTCGCCGTACGCGAAGGCGGTCCTGATCCCGACAGCAACCCTCGTTTGCGTTTGCTTGTGCAGAATGCTCGTGGATGCAATATGCCTAAGGACACTTTGATGCGCGCTATTTCCAAGGCCAGCGACAAGGATGCAGCCGTATTGCAGGAAATCACTTTCGAGTGCCATGTGAGTCACGGTATCGCCCTCTTCATCGAGTGCCTCTCCGACAATAATATGCGCACCGTTGCCAATGTACGTTCCATTATGAACAAGAATGGTGGCACAATGGAGACCAACGGCAGCCTCGGCTTTTTGTTCGACCGTAAGGGCGTATTCCTGGTTCCTCGCAAACCCGAGATGGATGTTGAAGAGTTGGAGATGAACCTCATCGATGGCGGCTTGGAAGAGATGGAAGTTGATGATGAGTATCTGACTCTCTACACCGCATACGAGGACTTTGGCAACATGGTGAAGACCCTCGAAGAGATGGGCATAGAGTGTGAGAGTGCCGAACTTCAGCGTATTCCCAACACTACTCGCGAGATGGATCCTGAAACCATCCGCAAAGTGATGAAGATTATCAATTTGCTGGAGGAGGATGACGATGTTACCAACGTCTTCCACGATATGGAAATTCCCGACGATTTCGAGGAAGAATAATGAAACTATATTTAGTGCCAACTCCTGTGGGCAACCTCGGCGATATGACTTATCGTGCCGTCGAGGTGCTCAAAGGGGTTGATCTTGTCTTGGCAGAGGATACGCGTACTTCGCGTGTGGTAATGCAGCATTATGATATTGCCACTCCCCTGCAGCCATATCATATCTTCAACGAACATCAGACATTGCAGTCGGTGATTGATCGTTTGTTGAGTGGTATGGACATAGCGCTTGTTACTGATGCGGGTACTCCTGGAATCAGCGACCCTGGTTTTTTGCTTGTGCGCGAGGCTGTGAAGAACAATATCCCTGTTGAAACCCTCCCTGGAGCCACCGCTTTTGTTCCCGCCTTGGTGGATAGTGGTCTGCCGTGCGACCGTTTTGTCTTTCTCGGCTTTTTGCCACATAAAAAAGGTCGTCAGACAGCTATCCGCAATTTGGCCGAAGAAAATCGCACAATGATTATCTACGAATCGCCGTTTCGTTTGGTTAAGTTGCTGGAGGAATTAATCGAGGTTTTGGGAGAGGAGCGAAATGTGAGCGTTTCTCGGGAAATCAGCAAGCTACATGCCGAAACGGCAAGAGGAACCTTGGCCGAAGTGCTGGCTCATTTCCAGACAAAAGAGGTAAAAGGTGAAATAGTAGTAATATTAGAAGGATGCCAATAGAAGTTTTTATAAATCGTTTGGCTTGTGCCCTCGTGAGTGGCATACTGATAGGTGTGGAACGTCAATTGCGCCACCGTAGTGCAGGCCTTGCCGTCAATTCGCTTGTGAGTGTGGGTGCGTGTATTTTTATTCTCACTTCTGAGAGTGTTATCGGAAATGCCGCTATGGCAGGAGGCCCTGTCAATAACGACAATCTCAGAGTTCTTTCGCAAGTGGTTTGCGGTATCGGCTTCTTAGGTGCGGGTGTGATTATGAAGGACGGATTTACAATTCATGGCCTCAATAGTGCGGCTACAATATGGTGCAGTGCTTCTGTTGGCTGTCTTTGCGGTTTCGGCATGTGGAGGCAATCAGCTATTGCAGTCGCAGCCATTGTCATTATCAACTGGGTGGTCAAAGAGTTGGAACAATTTTTTGAGAATAAAAGTAGGAACAAAGGCTCTGAATGAAACTTTTTTATTATTTTTGCGTATATTATAGATTGGTAAATTTTAATCTATAATGAAGCATTACACTCCTGAAGAACTATTTGAAATGGATTTGGAACTGGATAAACTTACTAATTGTATGGATGCAGATAGTATCGTTTCTCATGCTGAAATAATACCAATTGTTTCAAAAGACGATGAATGTTTTTTGTTGAATGAGGATTCTGTCCCCGACGAGATGCCCCTTCTTCCGTATCGTGGCATGGTGCATTTCCCAGGGGTTGTACTTCCGATATCAATCGGACGGGAATCCTCGTTGGTATTGGTGCGTGAGGCAGAACGCAAAAATCTGCGTATTGTTGTGGCTGCACAAGTGAACGACAGCGATGAACCTACGCTTGACGATATATTTCAAACGGGTGTGATAGCCCGTGTACTGCGTGTTATTGACATTCCTCGACAGAATTCTATCGCCATTATACAAGGCACTATGAAGTGCACGTTTGATGCCATTACTCAGACCAAGCCATACTATAAATGCAAGCCTACGCTTATTGACGAAAATTTCAAGCCTGAGCATCCTCGTCTGTTGCACACACGGGTTAATACGATTCGTAAACGGTTTGCCCAATTGCAGAGCATGAAGATGAACGGTCAGGGGATGAGCAAGAACGATATCTTGAAATCGTTGCAGAGCATTAATTCCGACCGTATTTTAATCAATTATGTCGCGGCTCATCTCGACATCAGCGTCAACGAAAAACAGATGCTCTTGGACGCCTTTGGCTATGAGCTCCGCTCTGAGATGATACTGGAGTTTATCGCCAAGGAGGAGGAATATTATAAGGTGCGTGACGACATCCAAAACAAGACCCGGGAGGAACTTGACCGTCAGCAACGCGAATATTTCTTGAACCAACAGATGCGTGTCATTCAAAATGAATTGGGCGGCTCTCCTGTCGAACAGGAGATAGACCGCCTTCTTGAACGTGCATCCCACAAAAAATGGAGTCAGGAGGTCGAACAGGCATTCCAACATAGTGTTGAAAAACTTCGCCGCACACCTCCTCAAACTCCGGACTATACCGTCGAACTCAATTATGCCGAACTGCTTTTGGCACTTCCTTGGGACGAATATAGCAAAGATGACCTTCGCATAGCTCATGCCCAAAAAGTGCTCGACAAAGACCACTACGGCTTGGAAAAAGTAAAGGAACGTATTGTTGAATATATCTCCGTCCTCAGTTTGAAGGGGAATATGAAAAGTCCGATACTATGCCTTGTGGGTCCTCCGGGTACGGGCAAGACCTCTTTGGGTAAGAGTATTGCCACGGCAATGAAACGTAAGTATGTGCGTGTTGCACTTGGCGGCCTACATGATGAAGCCGAGATTCGTGGACATCGGAAAACTTACATCGGAGCCATGCCTGGACGTATTGTCCAAAGTATCAAAAAAGCGGGAGTGAGCAATCCTGTCTTTGTGCTCGACGAGATTGACAAGGTGCAGGGTATGAGCCATAACGGTGACCCCACCTCTGCTCTGCTGGAAGTACTCGACCCCGAACAGAACAATGCTTTCCATGACAATTATCTTGATCTCGACTACGACCTTTCCAAGGTACTCTTTATCGCTACTGCCAATAGCCTCAGCACCATCCAGCCTGCTTTGCTCGACCGTATGGAGATTATCGACTTGAGCGGCTATATTCTTGAAGAGAAGTTGGAGATCGCACAACGTCATTTGATTCCTCGTCAATTGGAGGAACATGGGTTCACGAAAAATGGGCTCAAATTCAATAATGCGGTGCTCACCACTATCATCAATGATTATACGCGTGAGAGCGGTGTGAGACAACTCGAAAAGACGATAGCCAAAATTGTCCGTCGTCGTGCCGTTCAAGTGGCCGACGGGAAAGATATTAACAAGGTTGTCTCATCCGACGAACTGAAGGGCATATTGGGCCTGCCCATCCATAACAGCGAACACCGTGGACAAGAGCCCAAGGTAGGCGTTGTTACAGGGCTTGCTTGGACACAGGTGGGAGGTGAAATCCTGTTCATCGAATCCAGCATCAGCAAAGGCAAGGGCACCCTTTCTATGACAGGAAACTTGGGCGATGTGATGAAGGAATCGGCCACGCTTGCCTTCGAATATCTCAAATCCAATGCCGAGCAGTTTGGCGTGGATGTTGAAAAAATCGAGAACAGCAACATCCATATCCATGTTCCTGAAGGTGCCACGCCTAAAGATGGCCCTTCAGCGGGTATCACAATGTTTGTTGCCATGGTTTCGGCTTTCACGCAACGCAAGGTGAGCGCTATGGTGGCTATGACAGGCGAGATAACCCTGCGCGGTGCTGTTACCCCTGTGGGTGGCATTCGGGAGAAAATCTTGGCCGCAAAACGGGCCGACATCACCGACATTATCATGTCCGAAGCCAACCGCCGTGATATTGAGGACATCCCTCAGAAATACCTCGAAGGCCTGACGTTCCATTATATTAATGATATGTCCGAGGCCTTGCCCCTTGCATTTGTCTAACTTATTTGTAGTAATATCTTGAAACGAATAATAATACTGATTGTCCTCTTTGCTGTGCTGGCACCTTTGAAAGCACAGACAGGCTCGTTTCGCATTATCCGAAATAATGTGCGGCTTCCATGGACAAATATTGATTGCTTCGTGGTGGATGGTCAATTGTATATATGTGGGGACGGATTGCTGCAGACAGCATCTGTTTCGGCTGATTATATTTACGCATTCCAGCCAGATACATTGTTGCAGTTCTTGGGCACGGATGTACGCTATGTTGTCCGCAATCTTTGTGATAGTCTGTATTATTATACCGTTGGCGATATTACACCTCAACTGTATGTATATAGTGAAGAGAGGGGATTCCTGTCTTCAAAAAACAAACGCATTTCTTTAGAAGGGTGGAAGGATGGCGTGGGACATCCTACTTTTTCACCCGATGGCAACCTCATGGTGTTTAGTGCGGTGAGTAATGGTGGTTTTGGCGAATACGACTTGTGGGGTTCCTTGTGGGACGGGAAGCAGTGGGGCGCCCCGTTCAATATGGGCAGGTATATCAATTCGCCAGGAAGCGAAATCTCCCCGTCTTTCTACAAGGACTATCTTATTTTTTCATCTGATGGATTCGAATCGGGCAAAGGTCACTTTTCGCTATATGCTGTTAAGTTGCCCCCTCAAGATGAAAACATAGATAAAATAGTTTTCGGAAATCATCTGGTTCAAATGCTTCCTGAACCTATCAATAGCGACACCGGCAATTTGGCATTGGTATCAAATGTGTCCCGAGGTCAGGGCTACTGGCTCTCTTATCGCAATGGAGGCCGAGAATTGTTTTCTTATCAGGGCCATCTCGACGGGGTCAATATTTGTGGAAAGGTAACGGATGATACCGGCTTGACGATAAGTAATGCCGAGGTCGTCGTAAAACATGCTGGACGTGAGATCGGTTCGTGCCACACCGACGAGAGGGGAGTGTATTCTGTGTTTGTCCAATCCAATGTCGAATATCAGTTGGAAATATATAAGGAAAAGCATTATCGGTACACCTGTAATATTTATGCAAAGCGTGGTGATGACAATACCCTTGTATATGATCTGCATCACGATGTGGCGTTGAAAACATTTGCAATGAATCGCCCGTTCACATATACCAATGTTTTCCCGTCCAGTGCCGATGTCGACATGACACCCGAGGGATTGTCAGAACTATCCTCGTTGGTTCAATTTCTTCGAGACAATCCCAATCTAACGCTGACAGTATCGCTTTTGTGTGACCAAACTGTAGATGTGGAATACAACAAGATGCTTTGCGACAGACGCCTGCAATCTTTAGTGCGCTATTTCGAGTCGGTTCTTCCTCCCAAGTCTCATGTTTCGTATAGCAATGCGAATTTATTGGTCGATACACGGCCATCGGCTTCGATGACCAATTTTTTAACCATAGTTGTCTCTGATTTGTATTAATCAGCACGTTAAGGTAATTATTTATTTAATTGAAGATGATATAAGCCTATTTTTTGAAAAATGGGCTTATATTTTGCTCTTTTAAGAAGAAAAAAGAATGTGGCTGTTGTGATTTTGTTGTTAAAATGTGTGTATTGTAATATGTTGATATATAAATACATGATAAATATTGTTGAAGAAAAAGTGATGATAATTGAAAAAAAATTTGTTTGTATGAAAAAAAAGTAGTACTTTTGCACCCGTTTTCAAAGAGATAGAAACCGCTTTTGAAAGCAAAAGTGTTCGGGGCGTGGCGCAGTTGGCTAGCGCACTTGCATGGGGTGCAAGGGGTCGAAAGTTCGAGTCTTTTCGC
>JAZUFY010000140.1:0-30466 GCA_045640925.1 Bacteroidales bacterium | reverse complement strand
CGCCAAAGACCAGATGGGCAACGAATACTACATGGTCAAGAACAGCTGGGGCGACTACAATGGCGACTTCCACGGCATGTTCTACTGCAGCAAGGCCTTCGTCCGCTACAAAACCATGAACTTCATCGTCCACAAAGACGCCCTCCCCAAAGAAATCAAGAAGAAACTCGGCATCAAATAGAGTTTCTGTTTCATAACATTTTTTCCAAGTAGCCGCTCTTTGTGACGGCTACTTTCCTTTTCTGTTTTTTGAAAAACCTTATCTATTATGTTTTTTCATGTCAATAAAAAAATACCGTCACAAACATCTTAAAAATCAGTAGTTTCTACACCAACAGACATCACTACCATAGAAAAAAGTATCAGAATTAGAAAAATTGTGTATCTTTGCAAAATAATATTTGCGAAGATTATGGCAAATGCCTCATCTTGGCAGATTGAAAAAAGTTTTTGTATGCAATAAGAATTGAAAAGCCTTTATTAATTATTTAATAGCTTATGGAACCCGAAGAAAACGAATTGGATAGTACCTATGGTATAAGCGACGAAGAACTGACCCGACGCTTCATTGAAGCTGTGCGCATAGAGAATGAAATAAAAGAAACAATCGGTTGCCCCATTCCTATGTGGGATGAGGTAAACCAACAAGCCTATTTACAATATCCCGATGGCCATCGGGAATATGCCTCGCAACTATGATGGAACGGAGAAACTCGGCATCAAATAAGACGAGAGTTCTCATTACAACCCATAATAGTCGCTCCATCCAGAGCGACTACTTTTTTATCTATAGTTTCGGACACAGAACTGCACAAATCCGTTCTCAGAGATGTTCTAATAGATGCAGTTATGTCAGATTTGAAATCCGCTTTAAACAATTCATTATAAACAATGTATAATATATATTGGCGGATTAAAAATCCTTATAATAAAAAGGCTCGGATTAAAAAATCCGAGCCAACAGGAGAAATACCTGTTAACTTACCATAAATAAATATAAGCGTTAACGCCAATTCGGGGAAATATTAAAAACAAATATCTTACATAATTTTATGAAACCAAATATCTTACCTTGTCGAATGTGGCAAATTTGCTACATTCAGATATATCACAAAAGTCCAAAATTCTTTTTCGTTCAAACAATAATGAATCATTTGTCAATTGTCCAAGAAAATAAATTTTACCATTATCAGCAATTAATGAATATGGAAAAAAAACAATTATTTGACCTTTAATTCCATTCAATTGAAGGAACTGATTATATCGACTTGGCTCCCCACATTTTTTTGTATAATCATTCCCACATCCACATTGGCAATAAAATACCAATTGGTTACTATTCTGATCATCAAATGGAATCCAAGCTACAATGTCTACACCCGCTTCATTAGAGCCTCGCAAATCTTGAATGTATTTTTCATTTACATCGGCATTCATACGAGATGCTAATTCCCTTATTTTGACTTTGACCTCCCCTTTTATTTCAGAATTTTTACCGAATTGCACTACTATAGCCTTCTGCGGAAGAAATCCCTTTAATGCGGATGCAGAAATTTTCTCAAATTCTGTAGTTAAATCCTGTAATAAAGGTTTACAACAAGTCAAACTTGAACATATGAGTAGTTGTATATACAAAATTTGTGCATCAGAATAACCTTCCATTGCCTTAACATAAAAATCTCCAACACTATTAACAGTCAGTGGGTAGCTGTCACCAAATTTATTTTGTCGATACAATATTTCAGAGATACACGAGGATATTATCGATTCCTGCTTATCGTCACAGATGGTTTTTTCATCATTAGAATTATCAGTACTATCCGAAAAAAGATATTTCTCAATATCGCCTTTGGAAACTTCTGCTTTTAATGCAATGGCATATAATTCAATAGCATCTGTCGAATATGTAATATCTGAACGGTCTTTTGCTCCTTTAAAATCAAATGTATTTATTATGCTATTAACAAATTCATTTGCGTCAATATTATTCATCATCATCATCCGTTTGTTCTTTTACATAATCAGATATTTTTTTTGCCAACTTTCTTATCGACTTCAAGTCTTCCTGAATAGTAGAATAATACGAGGTAACATTGATTACTAAGCTATCCGCTCTTTCGAGTTCTGAAAGTGAGTTACTAATGGCGCTAACGAATTGACTTTCAAAATCCGAGGTCATAGAATACGCCTTTTCCAGCGATGCACCATCTCGAAATGCTTCTAATGCACTTTCATTCCCCAATATAGCATTCAACTTTTTTAAACTATCACTGTCTCCTTTTACTCGAGAAACACCTTCACTAGTCTTAAACCACCATGTTGTCAATTCTTTTAGATGTTCCAATTCCACTTCTTGATTCAAGTCATCAAACGCATTAATACCAAGAAAGTTTCGAATACTTTCTTTATTCAGGCCATCAACAAAGTAATTTAAATATAATGTAGTATCTGATAGACCTTCGATAGAATAGAATGCATTATCCTCAATTATATTATACAAAGAATATGCAAGAATTAATCTACTGATATAAGAAGACTTACTTCCAATAGTCTTTGCGATCATTCTACAATCATCAACAAAATTGGAAGTACGTATATCTTGATACATTTCAAAAATATATGCAGCTTTCTGCATTAATCCCCAAGACAATTTACCTGTGACATGGACAAAACCAAGATATTTTGTAATATCACTTCTATCGTTAAAAACCAAGCATGGTAATTTCGAAGGAGGATTTTCTACATTTGCCACAATAGCTCTAACTGATTCCTTTTTATATATCGCTAATTCTGGATTATTCAATAATTTAACAGAACAAAGTCTTCGATTCCCCTCCACAACAATGTACGAATTTGTACCTTCTTTAGGTACTACTAAAAGTAACTCACCTGGGAAGTAACCATTTTGCCCAATAGCCTCCATCAACTCTATTGTAGATGATTCTAGCAACAAAAAATTAATAATGTCCGTTTGGCTGCCATTTCTTTTAGATTTAGGCAATCTGGGATTTTGTGAATCAAGCATCAGCTTGTCAATTTCGATGTAACTTGTCTGAATATTGTCCATATAATATTATTTTTCCTTCCAATATTGTACAACATCAAATACTCCGGTCTTAGCATACTCCTTGATATTGGAGATTGCTTGGCCATTTTTGAGCATTTCTATATTTCGTTTTGCTTTTTCACCTTCCCTCTCAGTCAATCCCAAGAACTTGTTGATGGTTTTGGTATTGGCCATGTCGTTGACGGGAAGTAAGAATGAAGTTTCGCACTCTTGCGAAAAATCAAAGTTACCTTGGTTGTATTCATTGATACCTTGTGACAACAAGAATACGGACACACCATAAGATCGTATTTTTCGTAAAAGGACTTCTAGAATCTCTAAAGATTTTTTCTCTCTGAATAGGTCATGAGCCTCATCAATCATCAACACATATCTCATGCTGCGATTACCATTCACCACATCGGTACCACCCATATTGGTAAATACATTGAAAATATAGTTAATAATAAGGAACACAGAAGTAAAACGGACAGTATTGTCCAATTCACCCGAGAGTGAAAAATAATAATTGTTATTTAAAAACATACTAGGGTCTTTCACCTCGTTCGCAAACAATTCATAATCGTTGCCTAAGCGATCCAATAAGTCCGATAAGATATCACGCTTATCACCCATCTTTTCAAAAACAATATCACGAATCAATTTAAGCGAAGGATACCCACCTTGACACTGAATAAACGCCTCTTTGGTAGCATCTTTTAAGGTTTGTTGTTGAACCTTTCCTATATTAGAATACTTTGCCACAATATCGACAAATTTATTGATACCCACAGCCTTATTTTTCTCATTGATATTATCAATGAACGTAAGTGGATTTAATGGGAATGGCGTGTCTGGTGCATTAATACAAGTAGTATGTGTTTGTTTAAAGAACTCTTGCATTTTTATTTTGTCATCTTCTTTTATCCCTTTAAAATCCAGAAATAAAAAATTGACCTGTCCTTGGCTTTTTACCACTAATTGGCGTAGGAACTCTTTGGCAAATTCTGTTTTACCTGAACCTGATTTGCCAGCAACAGCAATATGCTGATTGGAGTATTCTGGACCATTGAAACAAAATCTCACCTCAGCTTTCGATATAGGATCATAGCCAACTTTTATATCAATTGGACCAGAAAATTCCGACTTGGTAATATGCTGATTATTATTCTTGACTGGTTCTAATGGAACTGGTGCATCTTCAATAGCATTAATTCCATTACCAAGATACTCTATTAGAAAATCCAAAATGGTATATGACGGATTATTTTTAAACATATAGTCAATCTGTTCCAACCCGTCATCAATATGAAGTTTTATGTATCGTGGGATATTATCATCGTTCTTATTCAGACCATAATGCTGACAAATCAGCGCAATATAGAAGTCACGATACTGCGAATCAAAAAGGGTACTATCCTTGTATGTTTTCCCTCCCGAATCATATTTGTAAAAATCTTGAGGTGTGAATTTTACCCCTTGGGACAATGAAAAGCCCAGAGCAATACGAGCAATTACATTCTCAAAAGTTCCCGATGGCAACTTTCTTGTCAACTCTGTAACGACCTCCTTATTGGCCTTAGATGTTGTAACGTTAATCTGCATGATTTCGTAAATTATATCTATCAAACAGGTTCTCTGGATCAACACATTCGAATGATGAACCTTCTGATGAATTGTTTATAAGATAAGTTTTGCTCACCAAATTCTTGACATAGCCATATTCAACCTCTGTCAATTCTTTCTTCAACAAGGGGAAAAGAATGACTTGCTTTGAAACTTCCGGGTAGAATAAGGTTAGTGCATTCTTAGTATGGGCGGTGTCAAATTTCTGCATTGGGCTATCAATAAATACAGGAAATTCAATGTCTGTTTCATCAACTAGAGCACTCAACAAAGCCGATGCAAACATCTGACGCTCACCCATTGACAAATTACTCTTATCAATTTTTTTCTGGTCAAAGTCATAAAGGTTGATATCAACATCGTCGCCTTTTGTATTGATGTCAACAACAACTCTATCAATCAAATCCTTTTTATGAAGATAAGTTTTAAGTTTACGTTCTAAGCTGGTTTCAAGAGAGCGTTTTTTCTCATCCTTGAACTGCATTAAAAACTGTTGAATCTTAGCAATGACACGCGAGGCTTCAGTATCAACAGCCTTGTTGCTATTGGACACTTGTATCTTCTTTGAAAGTACCTCTTTGTGCTTCTTATTTGCAATTATTCTATCGTTGGCTTCTTCGCAATCTCTTTTAAACTTACCAATCTGTTCACTTATTTCTCTTTGCTCGCTCTTTAGTGAAGTTAATTTCTGACGTAACTCTTGAACATATTCACTTTCTCGGTTTTTCTCCGCTTCTCTAATCTTTCTGTCAATGCTGAATATCTCACCCGTGCATTTTTCATATTCCCGTTGAAGCTGTTCAAAAGCTGTTTTTGAATTTTTAATCTTTGATACCAAGGTGGAGAATTCTGCCAATTGAACATCTGAAAAGCCATGAAGGACAGAAAAATTCTCAAATGTTCCAATATCTCCTACATTGAAAAAATGTTCCTTGATTAAATACTTAATTTGTTCTTCATAAAATTTTATTATTTTATATTCTGGAAAAATCTGTTTCTTGGTTCTTGCAATTTCAAGTTCAGAAAGAATCACTTCGGTCTTCTCGTCAACACCCGCCATCTGAACCTGACTTTTGGAATATGCTTTTTCATCATCAAGTTGCTTTAATAACTCTGAAACAAGACCTCCACACAAACCAAACGGAATGTAGTTGAACAAATCTCTCAGACCCTCCATAGACTCTCTTCTATTTTCTTCGAGTTTTGCCCTTTTATCCAACAATTCATTAAATGCCTCTATCGTCATTAAATCACCCTCACGGACAAGTTTCTCTTGCATCTCAGATATCTCATGATCCTTGATTCCCAATTCAATCTCCAGTTGGGCTATCTCATTCTGATTATCCTTTATCAATTCCACGTCTGTATTAATATCAGAAATAGCTCTTTGGAAATCACCCTTATCTTCCGGCTTTGCGGCATCTTTGCGATAATCATCTTGAATTCGTTCAATCTCGTTCCTCAAATCCTCATACTTCTGAATGCCCAAGACTTGTGAATATGCCTTACTCAGTTCCTTCCTTTGTTCGACAGTGTTTATCTGTGCAAAGGAAACAATCTTCTCTGCATCAAAGAAGAAGAACTTTGCGATTTCGATAGGGAGAATGTAATCACGAATAAAAAGTTCCTCTTCCTTCATTCGCTCATCTCTTGAGCCAGAGAACAAATCGCTAACCCTTCCATCAATAAGAATCTCAAGTTCATCATCAATATTGGTTTTGGCATCATAAGAACGTTTTACCGTAATCTCTGTACAAGTAATATCAGGAATATCAACATCTGTGAATGTAACAGCAACGGAAAATTTTGATTCTCCTTTTTTTTGAGCGGTTCTGTTTAGGCTCGTTCCAATATACTTTCCATAACCACCATGTTCTTGAATCTGTTGTTTATACATATCATCAACACTTGACATATTACTACCATACAAACACCATACTAAGGACATCAAAAATGTGGTTTTACCAAATCCATTATCACCACTGATAATAACAAGGTTCTTACCTTCCTCAGGAGCTAACTCTACTATGTTTTTACCATAGTATATTCTAAAATTGTCCAGTTCTATTTGTTTTATTATCATTTTGTCTCCTTGTTAACAAATTCAACCAAGCGTTTTTCTATATCGCTTTTTAGACCTCGTCTTCTTTGTAAAAGCGATTTACTTCTTTGCAGTTTCAGTAATTCTGAAATCAATTCACCTTCCGCTGGATTGTCTCCACAAACATCTCTTAAGATATCTGCTTCTAATTGGTTTTTCGAGTTCGTATTCATAGAATAGTCACTTTTGTATATTGAATTGTATATTTCTGACACTCTATATTGGAAAT
This sequence comes from Bacteroidales bacterium, assembly GCA_045640925.1. Taxonomy (GTDB): domain Bacteria; phylum Bacteroidota; class Bacteroidia; order Bacteroidales; family P3; genus Colimorpha. Next base: position 23,464 of record JAZUFY010000140.1, on the reverse strand, counting down.
TAAAATCACGATACCAGTTGACCTGAATAGCAATCAATTCCTGATCAGTGATGAGTTTAATAGATGGCTGATGCTGTTGTAGCTCATGTTGAACCTCTAGCAATCTACGTAATATGTATTCACGGTAAACGAAAGTATATGGGCCCATGTTGTTTACTGCATCACGGCCATCACGTCTTTGAGGAAATCTGTTCGAGATGATATTTCTACCTTGATCTAATTCAATTCTGAAGTCATACAATGGCTTCATCCATTCTCTACCTTTCTGTATAAGTGAACGCATAGATTTGTCATCTTTTACAACGGTACAAGTCCAACAACCAAAACGGCTTTGACCACATGAACCGTGACTTTTGTCTGTCACAACTGTTGGACATTCATAATCATCGGCACTCGCATCAAGATAAATATTGAACAGAATAGAATTATCGAACCCCCAAGGTGATGGGATGGCATTAATAATATACCATACTTCTTCCAGCATTAACTCTTTGATAGGTGCATATACATAAGTGTTTTTCAACAACGTATGATGTGTTAATCTCTTTCCTCTAATTTCATGCTTATTTATTGATCTTGCACGTGTTGCACTTTCTGCTTTCCTCGTCCCAATCAAAATAATAGCTTCCCCATACTCATCAACTTGGTTGGTGATAAATTGTGCAGTAGGTTTTATTTTCAACTTTTCTGTACACCACCGAAATGCAGTATTTGGTACAGGATAACCTTTTCCAATAACATTTACCCAAAAAGAGTCCTCCAACCGGGGAATCGTTTTTCTAACATATATAGGCAAGTCTTCATTCCTTGCTCCTTCGGAAATCTTATCAAGTACTTCATCTACGCATGTCGCTATAATGGGATTTTCAACAAGTGTATCATTACAAACAACATATATGGGTCTTCTAAGTTGGAAAGGACAAACAACATCTGTACGAATTCTCTGTAGAGCCATCCATACCAATGTTAATAATGCAGTAGAATCTTTACCACCACTAAAGCCAATAATCCATGGACGGAAAGACTCATCAGCATATAAATACTGATCAATAATTTCGTCTATAATTAATTGTATTCGTGAAGGTATCTTCATGATTTCTGCTATTTGTAATTGGAATTATCATTACTATTGTTTCTGAGATAATTATCGAAAAGTATCTTTGAGAACTCAGTACAGCCTATATCAGTTTTTAAAATCTCTGCCAATTCATCATCAATTTCAGCATACTGGACTGATTCTATAAGATTTTTCATTGAGTACATTCTTCGATAATCTTTTACAGCCTCTTCACATCCAAGATTCGCCTTCAATCTCCAAAAAGGCTCATACTGCATATGGTAATATGGTTTCATTATGCTCTTCACGAAAGAACGAGTATCCACTGATTCCCAATTTCTCCCAAATTCATCAATCAAGGTTTTATTGAAAAAAATCTGATTATTCGTAATATATTTTCCTTGGAACAGTGCGATAATGCTTAACAACAGAATTGGCTTATGTGGTGCAAATCCTCGTCCCTTCTCGTTATTCAGATGAAGATTTGCAAAACAATTTTTATAATAAGTTAAATCCTTCCCCATAATTCAATATCTACAAAAAAACGAAAACGTTTTATAATAGTGAATATCGACTCTAATATTTATTATAATATAATTCAATATTTTATATATATATAATATAATAAATTAATTTGCAAATATACAAAAAAAAGGAAACATGGCAAAATAATTTTATATGATTATCCTCAATTACCACTAATCAATGAGGGATTTATGGTGTGTTAGCCTCTTTCCTTTTTGAAACACGCCAGCCCCATCATAAAAACCTCGAAAACATGATAATCCGTTTTGCACTGGACTGGAGAAGTAGGGGGAAAAAAGTGATAAATGGTTAGTCACGGCATTAGGATCAAGGCGGCATAGTGTAGCTTCCCCATAGCTTCGATCGGTAGGGCGAAACAAAAGCGGGTGAAAAAAGAATACTCATCCGGAGTTTTCTTAGCGCGATATTGAATTCATGTGCCTTTTGTTCATTTTCCAATCATTTCGGTCTTTTCTTTGCGAAGCCAGCGGGTTTCTGCACCTCAACGAACTCTCCGTCCCACAATAGTTCATACTTCAAGTCAAAGGTTAGTCGCATACTGGGAGTGAAATGTGCCCTCGTAGTGGGGTTGTCTGTCGAACTATATATGGTCACTATTGGGTAACTACGACATCGCTATTGCGTCACTTCAGGAAGCGACCATAGGGTGATTCAGTCGTGTTTCAATCAGTACCGCAGATAGTTTATCAAACAAGCCTTCTGCTAAGGTGCGTATTCTTCACCTTTAGATTCCCCCTAACGTCATCAATATATTCCCTTCCTATTTCTGCCGCTTGGCCCAGGACGAAACGGCGGGGACGAGGCTCTTGCGGAGGCGGTCGAGGTAGTGCGAGGCCTCTTTCTTGCGACCCAGTTTCTTGTTGGCTTCATAAAGGTTGCGAAGCACCGCGTCGTCGGTGGGGGCCATCTTCTCGGCCTTTTCAAGATAGGCCAAAGCCTTTTCGTACTGTCCTAATACCATGTATGTTGCCGATACGGTATTGAGGGCGTTGAGGTCGCGGAGGAACGTGCGAGAAACGGCCTTGTCCACTTTTCGCAGACGCAGCACCATAACAGTATCGGCTCCCACAATGGGTTTCGCATCCCAGTTGATCTGTCCTGAAAGGGCGGACATATAGTCGGCCATGCCTTCCTGCAACAGTTCCTTCAAACCATTGTCGACATTGGGAAATACCCACTTGTGGGCGATGGTCTCAGAATGGTCAAGGGTGCGGAGAATTTCGTCAACAAATTCGTCCCAGCGTCCCACCTGTTCCAAGAAAAATATCTTTCCGAAACGGATGTCCAGACGATTGGGATAAAGACCCACACCGTCGGCAATTGCGAGAAGAGCGCTGTCGGCAAGTTGCTGATTCACGTCTATCACATTTCCATCTTCATCCTCTTTCACCTCCCCGTTGGTGTAATAATTATGCTACGAAGGCCCTTATAGCAAACAATAGCCGTCCCGAAGATATTGGGGCGGCTATTGCTATAATATTATCTATTGAATAGATTATTTGCGGCTGATAGTGATTTCGGCACGGCGGTTCAGTGCGCGGCCTTCCTCGGTGTCGTTGGTAGCGGCGGGTTGGGTGTCGCCCTTGCCCTCGACTTTGATACGGCTGGCATTGATGCCCTTGTTGACCATCATGTCCTTGATGGTGTTGGCACGCTGTTTGGACAGGGTCATGTTGGAACTTGCGGAACCCACATTGTCGGCATGACCCACAATGGACACAATAATGTCGGCGTACTTGTCTATCAATTTCTTCAAAATAGCCATGGCGGCCTCATTGAATTTGAAGTTGATGGGGTCGGTCTTGGCTGTCTCGAAGTAGGCAATATCTTTGAATGTGGCCACAAAGTTGGCTTCGTCGCGGTCAATCTGATCCTGGTTGTCGGCTGCGACATTATCATTGTCGGCAGGGGTTTCAGTCTTGTCGGCAGCCTCAGCGGCGGCAGCTTCGTCGGCAGCCTTCTTAGCGGCATCGGCAATAGCCTGAGCCTCGTCGGCAGCCTTCTTGGCGGCCTGGGCAGCAGCCTGGGCTTTGGCAGCAGCCTGAGCAAGAGCCTCGGCACGGGCACGCTCGGCATCGGTAGTGGCATTGGCGGCAGCCTCGGCAGCAGCCTGGAGAGCGTCATCAGCGGCGGCTTGAGCCTCGGCGGCAGCCTTCTTGGCGGCATCGGCAGCAGCCTGTGCCTCGGCAGCGGTTTGGGCGGCGGCAGCAGCCTTGGCGGCAGCTTCGGCGGCAATAGTTGCTTCGGCGGCAACCTTTACGTCATTGGCCACACGGGCTTCGGCTTCGGCGAAGAGACGTTCTTTGTCAGCAGCTTGAGCAGCGGCATCTGCTGCCAGTTGGTCGGTGGCATCCTGAGCAATACGGGGTTCCATGGGTTTGCACATACCGAAACGGAGACCGATTTTCAAACCTGCCTCCAAGGGGATGACCTTGTCGACACGGTTAGAGGCAAAGGTTCCATTGTAGGTAGTTCCTTCAACCAAAAGTTCCTGGTCTTGAGCAGCGATGACGTTGTTCATGCCATAGTTGCCATAAAGACCCACATAGAGGCCTGTGACATCGGAAAGGTTGAACACCCAGCCCAAATCGGCCAAGAGGCTGATATAGAACTTCTCATAATCGATATTGCCGCTTTGGTCGGCATTGTAGTCGCTGAAACCATGGTTGGGGAGGTCGCTGTATTCGACATTGGTGCCGGGGAAATAGCCCGTGGTGCTATAGGTGCCGTCCACCGTGTTGTAACGTCCGTAGACAGGAATGTCGAATGTGGCGCCAAGGCCCATCTGGAAAGCGCCTTTATTGGAGGCGGTAGGGATGCGAAGCATCAGCTGCACAGGAACTTTGGCGGCAATCATGTGCTGTTTCTCTTTCCAGTTCTTGAAGCCAGTATTACGGTCGTAGGTGTTGTCGGGAAGCAGACCGTCCTCGTGGGTCAGCGTCTCGACGTAGGAGAAATTGTTGTAGAGGACGGAACTGTTGAGACAGCTGGCTTGAACTCCGATGCCGAAACCGAAAAAGCGGTTGAACATCAGCTGATACTGGACTTCGAAGAGACCTCCAAAACCCAAGTTGGAATTGCCGTCAACAGGTGTATACAACATCGTATTCAATCCGCCACCCAGATTGAGTTGCAGATTGGAGTAATGATCCACCTTCTGGGCCGAAGCGGTCAGTCCCGCCACGAGCATCAAGGCTATGATTATTTTCTTCATAATATTCTAATTTCTAAAAGTTTAAAAATTGTTCAAAAAAGCAGATTAGAGTTTCACAACCTTGGTGGTTTCGCCATCAACGCTAATCATATAGGTGCCCTGGGGCAAGCCTGCCATGTCGACTTCGGTGGTGCTGCCGCCGAAGGTAGTGTTGAGCACCTCCACGCCGTAGGCGTTCACAATGCGCATCACATGCTCACCCTCGTCGAAACCGTGAATTTTGACAGTAGTCTTGTTCATCACGGGGTTGGGCATAGCCATAACGATTCTTTCTTCGGAGGTGATGAAATCGCTTTTGGCACACGAGGTGGACTCCGTAGCGGTGCCTTCATTGACCTTCACATTATAGTAGCCCGTGAGGCCGCCAACTTCTTGATAGTAAGGTTTGGTAGCACCGTCGATAGCCACACCGTTGTGGTACCACTGATAGGTGAAGAAACGGTTTTCGCGGTTGTCGATGCTGATGACATCCTCAAAAATCTGCACCAGATATTTCTCGTTCAAGTGAAGCAGAATGGAGATATTGCCAGTGGAAACCACAGAATCGGCAGCATTCATAAAATCGACCGTAACGCCATAGACACCCTCCTTACCATCGGCGGGGAAGTTCATCGTGAAACTCGGATAGTCGGTCGAGAGGTCGATCCAGCCAGTATTGGTCATGCCCTGAGAAAGAGCATATTCGTCGAAAGTCATTCTGTATCTCACAGGTTCACCCTGGTCAATCTTGTACTGCAACACCACATTGTCGTTTTGGCAGTAGCCACTGGGATCATAGTCAAGCAGATAGCCTGTAGGCATAGTGCCCAGCACGGTAGGGAGCACAATGGTGCCGTGGCTGCTGTACACAGCATCGGCGGGAGCCAGATAGTTGCTGTTGGGGGAAACCATCACATAATGCAGCGTGATGACCTTGTTGTGTCCATTGGTGGCATTGTCGTAAGTGGCGGTCATGTGGAGAGTCAAATCGTCGGTTGTAGTGAAGCCGTCGGCAAAATTCTCGTCTACAACGCCTTGAGTAACCACGAGGGCTGAATTGTTGCCGTCATACTGCTTGGTCAGTTTCACCTCGGCACCCGAAGCGGAAAGTTGGCGTGGGGTGATGTCGGCATACATCGTGTCATTGGGGCGGGGAATGTAGTAATCCGGATGGTCACCCGTCAAAGAATAGGTCACCACGACCATCTTGTTCACACCTGCATTGGCATCAGCAAACTGTGCCACAGCGTTCTGCGTAAGGGTTTCGCCCGTAACCACACCGTAGCTGATGGTGCCCTGGTCAATCAGATTGCAGATTGTGGTGCCATCGTACATTTTGCGCGACTCGATAACAGCGGGCGAAGTGAAAATAGAGGCAAGCGTAATGTCGCCCGAGAGGTTATAAGCCACGGGAGGCAGATAGCTGCCCGCGTCCGCACCACTGATAGTATAGGTGACATTGATGGTTTTGCCGACGCCAGGGACTGCGTCTGTGTAGCGGGCTCTGACAGTCATCGTCACATCGTCGCCAGGGGTCAGGTTTCCCAAAATACCAGGGACGAGGACTTCAGCCGAATCATTACCATCGTAAGCCTTGTTCAGCTGCACCGTTGTGCCGAAGCACGTCAACTGAGTTTGAGCCTGAACAACCGAGGCGGTAGCAGACAAAAAACATAGCAAAATCAAGGCCCGTTTTGCAAATAGCGAGACCGAAAAGTTGTCGTTTTGTTTCATAGTTAATTAATTTTGTTATTGTTATTATTATTTTTCAGTTTACCTTAATAAACGACAAAGATAATATATTTTTTTAATATATCAAAATATTTTTTTTAAAAGATATTTCTCAAGATGATTTCTCGCCCCATTTTGGCTCATCTTCCCTTCATTTTTGTCTCAATCTTCTCCCAATCTTCCCCCAATCTTCTCCCAATCTTCCACCAATATTCTCCCAATATTCCTTCATTTATCCTATGCCCGCAAGATAGCAAAATTACTACGACCTATTTCTGCCGCTTGGCCCAGGACGAAACGGCGGGGTCGAGGCTCTTGCGGAGGCGGTCGAGGTAGTGCGAAGCCTCTTTCTTGCGACCCAGTTTCTTGTTGGCTTCATAGAGGTTGCGGAGCACCGCGTCGTCGGTGGGGGCCATCTTTTCAGCTCTTTCGAGGTAGGTCAAAGCCTTTCCGTACTGTCCTAATACCATGTATGTTGCCGACACAGTATTGAGGGCGTTGAGGTCGCGGAGGAACGTGCGCGAAACAGCCTTGGCCACTTTTCGCAGACGCAGCACCATAACGGTGTCGGCTCCCACGATGGGTTTCGCATCCCAGTTGATTTGCCCAGAGAGGACGGACATATAGTCGGCCATGCCTTCCTGCAACAGTTCCTTCAAACCATTGTCGACATTGGGGAAGACCCACTTGTGGGCGATGGCCTCAGAATGGTCGAGGGTGCGGAGAATTTCGTCAACAAATTCGTCCCAACGCCCCACCTGTCCCAAGAAAAATATCTTTCCGAAACGGATATCCAGACGATTGGGATATAGCCCCACACCGTCCTCAATTGCGAAAAGAGCACTGTCGGCAAGTTGCTGATTCACGTCTATCACATTTCCATTTTCATCCCCTTTCACCGCCCTGTTGGCGTAATAATTGTAGGAGACTATGTAGAAATCCGCATCAAGTGGTGGGACTTCCAACGCCCAAGCTTTGAGTATGGCTCTTTGGGCAGCCAAATCGTCGTTGTTGAAGGCGTCGTAAAACAGGTCGGAGTTCGACTGCGCCGAAACTGCGGAGGCCAGCATCATCAAAAGGGATAGGGTTACAAGGTGTTTCATATTTATTGTTTTATGTTTTTCAAAGAAAATGCAAAAATACAATAAAAAATCGTATTTTTGCAAAAAAAATAATCATTGCCATGAAGTTTCTCCTCATCACACCCCCGCTGACACAGCTCAACACCCCCTACCCTGCCACCGCAACCCTGAAGGGTTTTCTTCAAGAGCATGGCCACGATGTGGCTCAAGCAGACTTAGGTATCGAACTGATTGACAACATCTATACTTCCGATTGGCTCAAGAATTATGCCGAAGGACTGCAGTGTGATGAGAATGAGAGGGAATATCTGCTCCGCTGTGCCGAGGTTGTGGGACCGGTGATGCGTTTTTTGCGTGATGAGGATAACACTTTGGCCTCCCGCATAGCCAACCGTTCGCTGCTTCCCGAGGGGCCTCGTTTCAACCAGTTGGCCGACATGGATTGGGCCTTCGGATCGGCAGGCACCTCCGACCGCGCCCGTTATCTCTCCACCCTGTTTGTGGAGGATATTGCCGACTTCATCCGCGACCACTCCGACCCCCATTTCGACCTCATTCGTTATGCAGAACAATTGGCCAGCTACGCCCCCGAATTTGACGATCTGGCCTCATCCTTAGAAGTTCCTCCGACCTGCATCGACAATTTGATGCTCCGAATTCTGAAACAGCATATCGACAAAGAAAATCCCGAGATTGTGGGCTTTGCCATTCCATTCCCCGGATGCCTGTACGGAGCGCTGCGATGTGCCCAGTATTTGAGGCAAGCGAGCAAGGCGAAAATCGTTTTCGGCGGTGGTTTTGTCAATACCGAATGGAGGCAGATCTCCGACGCACGCATCTTCGATTTCTGCGACTACATAGTATTTGATGACGGCGAGCTTCCCCTTCTACGCCTTGCTGAGCACCTGGAGGGAAAAATTGGTGAAGCGGAACTTGTACGCACTTTTGTCAGAGGGACAGAGGGCATAAAACGAATCCTCAATAACGACACCGCACCTCAAAGCACCCCTGATTTCGGTGGGCTACCTTTGCAAAAATACCTTTCGTTGGCAGAGATGACCAACCCTATGCACCGCCTTTGGAGTTGCGGGAGATGGAACAAGATGATGATGGCTCACGGCTGCTACTGGCATCGCTGCGCTTTTTGCGACACCTCGCTCGACTATATTGCCCGCTACGAAGCCCCCTCCGCCGCTGTGGTAGTGGACCGCATGGAAGCCATTATGCAGCAAACTGGCATCACGGGGTTCCATTTTGTCGACGAAGCATTGCCGCCCAAACTATTGCAGGAGGTGAGCGAGGAGATTTTACGCCGACACCTGATAGTGAGTTGGTGGGGCAATATACGTTTTGAAAAAGCTTATACCGCAGAGCTCTGTGACCTGATGGCCGATGCTGGCTGTGTGGCCGTGAGCGGAGGATTGGAAGTAGCTTCCGACCGATTATTGAAACTGATGGACAAAGGGGTAAGTATTCAACAAACTATGCAGGCCTGCCGTCATTTCCGCGATGCGGGCATTATGGTGCACACATACCTTATGTATGGTTTCCCCACCGAAACTTTGCAAGAGACCCTCAACGCCCTTGAGGTGGTCCGAGGCATGTTTGACGAGGGCATAGTGCAGAGTGCCTTCTGGCACCGCTACGCCATGACCTGCCACAGTCCTTCGGGGCAGAACCCCGAGCGTTTCGGGGCTCAGCGTACCTATCGCGATTATCACCCGTTTTGCAACAATGAAGTGGACTGGCGTCGGCGTGTCGCCACGGTCGATAAGGCTGACGCGCGGAGTGTAGAAGCTGACGAGGATGGTGACGGGCAGTTTGACTACGACATCGAAGAGGTTGGCCGAGGCCTCCGCATGGCCACTTTCAACTACATGAACGACTTAGGCCTTGACCAACCTATCAAAATGTGGTTCCCAAGCCTTAAAAACAAGAATAAGAACAAGAGAATCTAATTCTTTACTTTCATAATATTACGCTGCCACTGGGCATATTTGATACGGTTGAGGGCACTATGTCGGGAGGCTTTCTTGAATGTGGCCTCATCGGATTCGGGCAACGACTCCAAGTGTTGCTTGTGTTCGTCTGTCAACATATATCTTGTTTTGGCCTTGATGTTATAGGGACAAACCAATTGGCAGCAGTCGCAGCCAAAAGCATAGCCAGCCAAATTCAGTTCTTTGGGCAAGTGTTCCTCTCGATTTTCTATTGTGTTGTAAGCATTGCACTTTTGCGATATTATCGCAGTATGATTCTGTTCCCCTATCCTCGAAATGGCACCATTGGGACAGGCTTCCACACATCTATTGCATTTGCCGCAACCATTGGGCACGGGTGAGTCATAGCGATCTGTTTCGTATGTTGTAACCAGTTCTCCGATAAAACAATATGATCCAAACTCCGGAGTGATAAGCAAGGTATTACGTCCTATCCACCCTAATCCAGCCCTCGCGGCCCAGAGTTTGTCGCTGATAGGCGCCGTGTCCACAAACGGACGTGCTTCAAAGTCGGGATACTCCTCACGGATAGCGGCAATGAGTTGGTAAAGCATACGTTTCAGCCGTTCGTGATAGTCTTCGCCGTATGCGTATTGTGCTATTTTCACGTCCCCACTTATCGTCTGCGACGGCTTGTAGCCCACCAAAACAGAGATAACACTCTTTGCTTCTGGCACAAGCAAGGACGGGTCGTGCCGCATGTCTCGGTGTTCCTCCATAAAGTGCATATTGGCATGGAAACCTTGCAACAACCAGTCGTTGAGGCCGAACTCGACCTCTCCCAAAGACCGCGCCTCGGCAATGCCACAGGCATCAAAACCCACCTTGAGTGCTGCCTGTTTGATATATGCCGATGCAAGGCATCTGTTGTTTATCTCGGTAACTTGCATATATTTTCAAACGCAGAAAATGGCAAATTATTATCTTATCCTTACATTTTATTTCCAAGTCTTTTTTGTTATATGTAAGAAAATGTGTATTTTTGCATCGTCAAAAAGATTGGCCCATCAAGACCTAAAGTAACAAACAAGATTCATGAGAAAGAACATCATACTGACTCTATTGACACTTGTGTGCTGTCAAGTCGGCGCACAAGAACTGATCATCCCTGCCGCTGTGCCCGACAAAGAAGCCATCCTCATCAACTATCCTTATTACAACTGCTGCGTGAATCGCGTGCTGCCCATGCTGTGCGACGAGCCCGACGACTGGTCATACGACATAAAGAGCGACTCGGCACAATCGCGGGAGTGGCAGCAGAAATATGGGAGACTCAACTCTTGGCGCATCGGCGTTGATGTCACCACCTTCCTGCGCGACGCGGCTTTCTCGCTGCCCTACACACGGGGTTATACCGCCACGGGCTTCTTCCTCACGCCCTACGCCAAGCGGTTGATAGGCCCCGACGCTCAGCTGACCCTCGGCGTGAACCTTGCCGGAGCGGCGGGGAGCGACGGCTTCCACTCATGGCAGCCGCTGGTGCGCCTGGAATACGAACCCGTGAATAATGTGCGGCTCGTGATGGGCACCCTCTACGGCGGCCTGTTCCACGGCCTCTATGAGCCGATGTTCGACCGCGAGCGTTACATCTACGCCCACAACGAGGAGGGCATCCAGCTGCTGGCTAATGCATGGCTGGGCGGCATGCCCTTCACCTCCGACACATGGCTGCACTGGGAGGAGTTGCTGGAACCATGGCAGATGACACAGGAGCGCTTCACCCTAGGCAGCAGCAACGTAATGGAGGTGTGGAATAGCGACAGGGCCGTGCTGTCCATCCCCTTCAGCTTCCTCGGCACCCACCGTGGCGGCCAGTTCACGGCGCTCGACACCTGCATTCAGTCGCTCTTCAACGAAAGCGTCGGCCTCCGCTTCGACTGCCGCATCGGCGACCGCACCGCCTTAACCGCCGACCTCCCCGCATTCTTCTATCAGGACATCTCGCCCACCAAGTGCCTTGCCTACGGCAACGGCTGGGGCCTCTGGCCGCAAATCGGCTTTGACCATCGGTTCCGACATCGCAACAAAGATTCTCACGGCAACTGGCAAATGCTGGCACAAGCCGGATACTGGCACGGGTACCAGTTCATAGCCCCACGAGGCAGCTACCTCTTCCAAAGCGTCAGCTGGCACCGAGCCGACTTTGCCGAGCCCGACCGCGACATGCTCACCGCCAAACTGGAGCTGCAAAACAACTACAACCGATACTTCTCTCTGGGCATCGACGCCGAGTTCTACTACGACCTTGCCCACCGAGGCCTCGACTTCGTTTTCGGCCTCTACATGCGCTACGCCTTATGACTACAGCCGCATCGTTGTATCCCAACAGGGGAATAAAAAAAGATACCGATCTCTTGCGAAATCAGCATCCCTTTTATAAATTATCAACAACTCTGATGTCTGCTATCAGAAAGAAATCGAAATACTGAATCACAACGAATAATTAAAGGTGGCCTGCACCGACTGGTGAGTGAGGGCTGCCATCGGCTACCGCATCCACCCTTCAAGCTTGTAAATCTTGGAGGTGAGGAGGCGATTTTGGTGGAGGACTTTGTCGTGGTGCCAAGCTTCGACACGGACGGCGTAGGGCTCATCCCAGCTGCCTTCGTAGATGGTGAACTCCCGCCGCGACACTATCTGGCCAAAGGAATCGTGACCCGCGAAAGGGACTTTTGTGCGCTCAGTGATGCGCTGCTCTGAGAGGCGGAGGTCTTCGGTGACCTCATAGCATTTGAGGAAGACGTAGCCGTCGCTGAGGGCGGGAGCGTAGAGGTCGTACTCGTAGATGCCGGGCTGCGAACCTTCATGAACCTGAAGGTAGGTGAGGCTGTTGAGACTGTCGATGACGGGCGTGACAGCTTTTTTGAAGGTACCTACCGTGTCGTTCATTCCATAATAGATATGGTCATAATCGACCAAGGGGAATTCGCAATGGAGGGTGTCGGGGATAGGATGCTCACGTCCGAAGAGGTCTTCTCCATCAATGTTAGCAACCATCCCGGCCACGGCAGAAATCGCGGAGAGGAAGAGCAGCCCTACAAAGAGCACGAACGAGGCCAGCCAGCCGATGAATACGCCTATCAGTTGCTTCCACCTCTTGACCACGATAGCGGCAACAAAGGTGAGGAACTGAATAAAGAGGAGACCCACAATGAGCCAGAAGAGCACATTGGGAAATACATCTCTCTGCAGATAAAAGCCCATCCATAGAACCAGGACCACAAAGGTGGCCACGGGCCAAACCCACCAAATGCGGGACAGAAGGTGCCAAAAGGATTTAGTGGATGGTTCCATGATGGCGGGCTATGCTTCTTCACTTTGCTGCTTAGAGGCTTTTTTGCTACCCTCGTAGAGCTCGAAGTGGAGGAAACGACAGTCGAGTTGGCCGTTGAGGAGGGGTATTTTCTGTGAAGGCTTGAGGCCGATATGCTTCATGGCATCAAAATCGCTGGTGATAAGCCACACATCACAGTTCTCGCCATACTTCTTCTTAAACGTGTCGCCCAACAGCTCATACATAGCATTGAGGTCCTCAATCTTGATACGCTCACCGTAAGGGGGATTGGTGACAATCATCGTGCGACCCTCGGGTGGGTCTTGGTCTTCGAACGAGCCATTGAAAAGCATCACATCCTTATGCAACTTTGTGTATTCCAAATTCTTCTCAGCCTGCTGAAGCACCTGGAGATCGATATCGTTGCCCCAAATCTCATAGTCGAAATCGCCCGAACCTATTTTGCGGTCTTCCTGGTCCTTCACACTCTTCCACTCTCCCAAATTAAATTCTTTCCAGCGTTTGAAGGCAAATTTACCTCCACGATAATATTGTGCAGGGATGTTGTTGGCGAGCATGGCAGCCTCAATCAACAGGGTGCCCGAACCGCACATGGGGTCGTAGAAATTGCTATCGCATTTCCACCCCGAGAGCTTGATCATACCTGCAGCCAACACCTCGTTGATGGGGGCGATACCCACCGCCTGACGATAGCCACGCTTATGAAGCGAGTCGCCACTGGAATTGATAAGCAGCGTCACATGGTTGTCGCGGATATGGAGGTTGAATTTATAGTCGGCATTCTCTGTGTCGATCGAAGGCCGCTGGCCGAAATTGCGACGAAAACGGTCCACGATGGCATCCTTTGTCTTCAGAGCGGCATAATATGAATGGGTGAAAATCTCGCCCGACGTGGTGCTGTCAATCATAAAGGTGCAATCCACATCCATAATTTTCTCCCACTTTATCTGGTACACTCTATCATAGAGTTCGTCCTCATTATTGGCCTCAAATTCGGCAAAAGGCTTCAAAATGGCCAAAGCCGTGCGACAGGTATAGTTGGCCCTGTAGAGCACCCGCATATCGCCCTCAAAAGATACCGCACGGGCACCGCACTCTATGTTCTCGGCACCACATTCCCGCAGTTCTTCGGCAAGAACTTCCTCAAGGCCCATCATGGTCTTTGCCACCATCTTGAATTTTTCACGTGCGGCTGATTCCACCGGCACGACTTTTCCGTTTTGTTTCTGAATAATCATTTATTATTATGATTGAAAAATTTATGTACTTTTTTATTTTGCAACTGACCATTGAGAATGGCCGTATTGAGTTCGTATCCCAGCATGATGACAAAGCAGTTGAGCATCAGCCAAAGCATCATCACCAGCACCGTGCCTATGGAGCCATACAGCAGGTTGTATTGGTTGAAATGGGCCAAATATATCCTGAAACCCCACGACAGCACAATGAACATAATGGTGGCAAACACCGCCCCCGAAGAGAAGAAACCCACACGTTGTTTCTTCATCGGAATAACATAATACAACACGCTCAGCGTCAGCAGCGCCATCATTACCAGTATGAACCAACGCCCGACATGGATAAGCATGAATGTGAACGACCCTTTGATCAGAATGCCCCTATCGAGCAGCCAAATCATGATACTCTTATAACCGATAAGCAGCACCAACACCAGTATCACCATCAGATACAGCAGAAACACCAGCATGATGCAGATAGGGTATCGTTTCACAAATGTGCGCTTCTCCTTGGTGCGGTCGGAGAAATACATCATAACCCCATGCATAGCATTGGCCGCCAAAATAATGGAGGCAATGAAGCCTATCGACAGCAAACTCTTGTGCTTGTGACCCATGACATCGTTCACCGTGTTGGCTATAGGGGAGAAAATCTTGTCCGGCACAAGTGCCTGAAGCTGCATCAGCAACTCGTCCTGCAACCCGTCCACAGGCAGGAAGGCAATCAGCGTGAACATGAAAATCAGCAGCGGAGGCAGCGCCATCAACAGCGAGAAAGCCAACCCCTTCGAGGCTCGCCACAAATCGCCGTTGGCTATTCCCCGCAGCAGATACGAAGTCACATCATAAATAGGCACCCCCTTGTTGCCCGGCAAAGAGACATTGTGCAAGGCATAATGCGTCAGCCGAACAGGGCGGCTTTTCTTCGCTCTGTTCGCCGTCTCTTTCGTCTTGGCCACTAAGTCTGCTATTTTGACGTGCTGGGGCATACAATCTTTATTTTTTCACCAAAGAGATGTCCAAACTCTTGATATGGTGCGTCAAAGCACCCACCGAGATAAAGTCCACACCCGTCTCGGCATAGCCGCGCAAGGTGGCGTCGGTGATGCCTCCGCTGGCCTCGGTTTCGTACTTGCCTTCGATGCGTTTCACCGCTTCACGCAGAGTGGGCACATCGAAATTATCCAGCATAATGCGATCCACACCGCCGTGCTTCATCACCCGTTCCAACTCGTCCAGGTCGCGCACCTCTATCTCAATCTTCAGATCCTTGCCCTTCTCCTTCAAATAGGCGTGAGTCCTGTCGATGGCCGCCTCTATGCCTCCGGCAAAATCGATATGGTTGTCCTTCAGCATCACCATGTCGTAAAGTCCGATACGGTGATTCGTACCCCCACCGCACTTCACGGCGTATTTCTCCAAAAGACGCATATTGGGGGTCGTCTTGCGGGTATCCAGCAGGCGGGTGTTGAGACCCTCGAGCATCTGCACCATGCGGTGCGTCTCGGTAGCAATACCGCTCAGACGCTGCATATAGTTCAAGGCTGTACGTTCGGCAGTAAGGATGACACCCGAAGCGCCTTCGACAATCATCAGCACATCGCCTTTCCTCACCTCCTCGCCATCATTTTTGAGGCATGTCACCTTCAGCGGCACGGAGCTTTTGTAGAAGGAATCGTTGACAAAGTGGAACACTCTTTCGCCCACCTCCATTCCGCAGAGTATGCCGTCTTGTTTCGCCACCATTTTCGCTGTGCCTAAGGCTGTTGGGGGAATACAAGCCAAGGTGCTGTGGTCGCCGTCGCCCACATCTTCCAAGAGGGCCATGCGGATTAATTCGTCCAGATTCGGGATATTTGTCATCATGTCAAGTAACTTTTTTTGAACTTGCAAAGATACAACTTTTTTCTCACATAACAACTATTCCCCCGCATAAATATAAAAAAACTTTTCCACCTTCCCTTCTTTGCCTCATCAAAGTTCATTCTTTCTCTTCTCATTCGCCTTCCCTTACAAAAGACACTCCTCATCACAAATAAGGGGAACTGACTCAGCTCCCCTTATTCTTATATGCAATATCTTGTTATTATCTAACCACAACAACCTTCTGTGCGGGGTTCTGGCCAATTTGGACGAAATAGAGGCCGACATTGCTCACGCCGAGACGCCACACCTTCGTCGCCACAAGGCCCTGATAGTGCAAGCGTCCTGCCACGTCGAACACTCTCACATTTTCACCCTCTGCGTCCTTCACTACAATAGTGCCCTGCTCTGCCGAAACCTCGTAGTATGTCCGCATCACGTCGTTGATGCTAACAGGATCCTGCGGGGAGAACACGGCTGTAATCAGCGTGTCGCTCGTAACGGTCAGGGTGTAGGGGTTCTGTGTTTCCCCATTGCTCCAATGATCAAATCGGTAACCACTTGCGGGGATGGCTTGCACCACGGCATCGGAGCTCTCGCAGGTGGGTTGCTGCAACACAGTCACGCTGCCCTGCACAGTATCGCTGCTCTCAACTTGGAATGAGAAAGCGAATGTCTCCTCAAAATTGGAGAAATACGTCCATTGGGTATTATACGACTCCGAACTGCCACAAGGAATATAGACAGGTATGGTGTCATGGACATTGTTGAAAACGTTTTCACCTAAAGTAGGAGCAACAGTTGAGCGGGACATAATCTCGGCAATCCTACTGCAATTTAAGAACGCACCGCTTCCGATAGAGGTGACGGAACTGCCAATGGTGACGCTCTCGAGGGAATAGCAAAACCTGAATGCACCGCTTCCTATAGAGGTGACAAAATTGGGAATAACGATGTTTGTGAGTCTGTTGCAATATATGAATGCCTCTTCTCCGATAGAGGTGACGTTATTGGGAATAGTGACGCTTGTGAGGCCGCTGCAACCCATGAACGTCTCGTCTTCGATAGTGGTGACGGTATTGGGAATGGTGATGCTCGTGAATTGGCTGCAATAGGCGAACGCTCCTGCTCCGATAAAGGTGACGATATTGGGAATGGTGATGTTTGCGAGGTTGTTGCAACCATTGAACGCATATTCTCCGATAGAGGTAACGGTATTGGGGATGGTGACGCTCGTAAGTTCGTAGCAAGGTGAGAACGTACTGTTTCCGATAGAGGTGACGGTATTGGGGATAGTGACGCTCGTGGCGTCGATCTTGCAACCTACCAGATGAGTCTTCGTGCTGTCGGCATAAAACAGGTCTCCCTCCTCGTATGCATTCACCCCAAGGGCGCCCCAAGGGCTTCCGGTTGCCGTTCCATGATAAATGATGTTTCGTACAAGATAGAACGCATTGTCTCCAATCGTGGTGACGGAATCGGGAATGGTTAGATTCATGAGATTGACGCAACTAGCAAACGCATTGTCTTCAATCGTGGTGACAGAATTGGGAATGAGTACGTCAAGGAGATAGAAGCAAGAACTGAACGCCCCGCTTTCGATAGTGGTTACGGAACTGGGGATGGTGACGCTCGTGAGGCTGCCGCAATCAAAGAACGCATATTCCCCAATAGAAGTGACGGTAGAGGGGATGGTGACGCTCGTGAGGCTGTCGCAATTATCAAACGCATCGCCCCCGATAGCGGTGACGGTATAGGTCGTATCGTTAAAGATTACCGTGCTGGGGATGATAAGCGAACCTGTAGGTTCTGACTCAAACCAATAAAAGATGGGGTGCTGATATGTCACGCTGACGGTGCGCTCGCTGGAGGAGGTGATGTTGTAGTACAGCGTCTGACCCGTGGGGGCGACGGCACTGAAATCGTATGCCCAAGCCGAGGTAAGCCCCATGAGGGCAAAAAGGATAACTAATACTGTTTTCTTCATAAATGCAGCAATTTTTTTAAAACTATTTATATTTTTTCAAATTGCAAAAATACATATTTTTTTGCAAACGGCACAATTTTTTTTCAACATATTTTAAACAATATTACACAAACAAGCCACAGCGACATCAATACCAACGCCTTAGCACCACACAAATCCAAGCATTGCCCCCATCCTCATGCAAAACGTCCCAATCAAAAGCCTCCTGCCCCCTCCTACCCTATAAGAAACTCCCAAGTGACCTAAATCCAACCAAGGATTGACCAAGGTATGACCTAGGATTAACCTTGGCATTATACCTAGGTCATACCTAGGTGAGCCCTGGGCCATACCTTGCTCATCCCTAGGTCACACCTTGGTCACTTGGGAGAATCCTATACCCATTTTAAACCCTTCAGCTTCGCATATCGGGAGATTATTTTATGCGAATCCGTCTCTTTCCACAAATCGTCTCATGCTATTATCGGATAACAAGCACGGCTTCCCCTGCCGCAAAGCCCCTGCTCAAAAACTTTTTTTATCAATATCACAAAAAAATCGTATATTTGCAAAGCAAATTATATACCAACAATGAAAGCAACCATACTCAATATCGGCGACGAACTGCTTATAGGACAGGTCGTAAACACTAATGCGAGCCGCATGGCTCAGATGCTCATAGCTGCAGGCATCGACGTCTGCGGCACCTACGTCATAGGCGACGTGGCTCACGACATCGATTCCTACCTCCGTCTCTGCCTCGACCGCAGCGACGTGGTGCTCATCACCGGAGGCCTCGGCCCCACCAAGGACGACATCACCAAGAAGACCCTCTGCGAGTTTTTCGACAGCGAACTATACGAGAACGAGGAGGCGCTGGCCAACGTGAAGCGCATCTTCGACGCCCGAGGCTACGAGCTCACCCCCATCAACCGCCAGCAGGCCTGGGTGCCACGCTGCTGCACGATGATCAACAACGTGGTGGGCACGGCCCCCTGCATGTGGTTCGATCTGCCCGACGACGACGAGGACGACTGGGGCGGCAAGGTGGTGGTTTCGATGGCGGGCGTACCCTTCGAGATGGCCAACCTGATGGAGACCGAGATAGTGCCACGTCTTCAGAAGCATTTCAAAACCGACCAGATTATCAACAAAAACATCCTGGTGCAAGGCATCGGCGAGTCGTTCCTCAGCGACCTCATCGAGCCCTGGGAGCTGGCCCTGCCCAAGACTATCCGCCTGGCTTACCTGCCCCAGTCGGGCATGGTGAAGCTGCGCCTCACCGCCCGTGGAGGACACGACGACCGCAGCCTTCTTCAAGAGCAAATCGACAAAGCCGTGAAGGAGCTATACCCCATTGCAGGGCAATACATTGTGGGCGAAGACCTCGAAACGCTGCCCGAACTTGTGGCTCACACTTTCCGCTCCCGCCACCTCACCCTCGCCACAGCCGAGAGTTGCACGGGCGGAGCCATAGCCTCGCAGCTCACCGCTATGGCGGGTGCCTCGGAGTATTTCAAGGGCGGCATAGTGGCTTACAGCAACGAGGTCAAGGAGTGCGCCCTCGGGGTGCGGCACGAGACTCTCGAGGCCCATGGTGCCGTGAGCGAGGAGACGGTTCGCGAAATGGTGACCGGTGTGCGCCAACGACTTGGAGCCGACTATGCTGTGGCCACCACAGGCATCGCAGGCCCAGGAGGCGGAACTCCCGAAAAGCCCGTAGGCACCGTCTGGATAGGCATAGCAGGCCCTCAGGGCGTAGAAGCCAAGCTCCTCAAATTCGGCGACCGCCGTGCCCAAACCATCGAACGCACCTGCAACTCCGTCTGGAGCGAACTCATCAAAGCTGTGAACTGCAACCAGTAAACTAACAATACAAACCGTACACTCAAGAAATCTTAAGATAAGGAGTCATGGCTTTACACATCAATATCGAAGACCTACTCAACAAACGGAAAGTGGAATCCGACCGCATTGAGTTTAAAAAAGGATGGAACCCTACGGACATCTATCACTCAATATGTGCATTTGCCAATGATATAGACAATCTTGGTGGGGGATACATTCTAATCGGTGTTGTTGAAAAAAACGGGGTTGCACAACGTCCTGTAGAAGGCATTGCGTTGGAGAAGTTGGATGGCATTCAAAAAGACATGCAACGATACAACCAACTATTCGCACCTTTCTATGCTCCAAAGATTTCCGTCGAAGAAGTTGACGGAAAGAATATCTTTGTCATTTGGGCCAAGTCGGGAATAGATCGTCCTTACAAGATACCCGCTGATGTTAATTCTAAAATAAAGAAGCCTGTTCACTATGTGCGGTATGGCACATCAAATATTGAGGCTAAAGGCGAGATGTTGGAAGAACTTTTGAACTTGACCATGCGTGAGCCTTATGACGAACGACCTAATCCCAAAATCAAGCTCAACGACATTTCCGTTTTGTTACTCAGAGATCACCTCGTCAATGTAGGCAGTCGTCTTGCTGACGAGCTCCTGAAACGCCCTGTAGAAGATATACTTGATCAAATGGAACTTTACGCTGGTCCTGCCGAGAACAGAATGCTCAGAAATGTGTCGGCTATGATGTTTTGCGAAGACCCTTGCAAGTTCTTTCCTTATGCTCAGGTAGATATAGTGAATTTCCCCGACGGCAAAATAAACAACCCTCACAACTTTACGGAAGAGACCTTTAAAGGAAGTGTACCTCAAATGATTAAGAATGTAATGAGCTACTTCCGTACAAATGTGCTGCATGAAACAGTATTGAAGCCAAAAACAAACGAGGAATCCATTCGGTATTGGAATTTTCCGTATCAAGCCATTGAAGAAGCTGTGGTCAACGCTCTTTACCACCGAGACTACCAGCAGCACGAACCCGTGGAGATTACCATAGAGCCACACAACATAACCATACTTAGTTGTCCTGGACCTGACAGAAGTATACGTTCGGAAGCATTGGCAAAAGGCGACATTCTAAAAGCAAGACGTTACCGCAATCGTCGATTGGGTGATTTCTTAAAAGAATTAGACCTCACCGAAGGCCGCTCAACAGGCATTCCTACAATCCAAGACGAACTTGCAAAAAACGGATCTCCTCGTGCCACTTTTGAAACTGATGACGACCGATTGTGTTTTATTGTGAACATACCTGCCCACGAAACCCTCAAACGTGAAGATATGCCCCAACCACTGGAATTGTCGCAAGACATCAGCCAAAACATGTCCCAAGATAATACAATAGAAAACAAACTTTTACAATTATTGTCCCAAGATTTGTCCCAAGATTTGTCCCAAGATAAAAAGAATGAGATTTTGCGTTTAAAGGATGCAAACAATTTACGAACAGTAATGATTTTGTTATTCGTTGCTCAAGTGCCCTCAAAATTAGAAAGGCTGATGCAGGAATCAAACGAAACAAATCGTAGCCGTTTTGCCAACCGCTTCATCAAACCACTTATCTCTCTTGGATGGTTACAGCGGACATTGCCAGACAAACCGACAAGTAAAAATCAAGCTTACGTTACAACCAACCACATTCTAAATATCATAAACGAGAAGTAACAATCATTCGACTACATTCCCAAATTCAAAACGAACCTTAAAAATCAACCACTTATGCCCAAAGGTATTCTCACTGTTCTGCTTTTAATATGCTCCAATGTCTTTATGACTTTTGCCTGGTACGGCAACCTCAAACTCACCGAGCTGAAAATCAACACCGACTGGCCCCTCATCCTCATCATCCTCTGTTCGTGGGGATTGGCTTTTTTTGAGTACTGCTTCATGATTCCCGCCAACCGTGTTGGTGCACAAATCAACGGCGGTCCCTTCTCGCTCATGCAACTCAAAATCATCCAGGAGGCTGTATCCCTCACCGTGTTCACGGTCATCGTGGCCACCGTGTTCAAAGGCGAGCCCATCCGCTGGAACCACATCGTCTCTTTCGGCTGCATACTCTTGGCCGTCTTTTTCGCATTCCTGAAGAAGTGAACTGAAAAAAACAACTGCGCCAGCCCAATTTTCAATTCTCAATTTTCAATTCTCAATTAACATGAAACGTCTATCCCTTCTCTTCGCCCTCGTGCTGCTTGTTGCAGGATGCCACCGCAGCGATTTCAAAAGCATCGAACTGACCCATTGGCAATTCCAATATCAGGGAGAATGGCTCGATGCCACGGTGCCTGGCTGTGTCCACACCGACCTTATGGCCCACAACCTCATCCCCGACCCCTTCTACGGTACCAACGAGGACTCCGTGCAGTGGGTGGATGATTACGATAGTGCTTGGACCTACCGCACCTTCATCACATACGAAGAATGGGAAGACTACGATTCTATCGACCTCGTTTTCGACGGCCTCACCTTTGCCCACATCACCCTCTTTTCCGACAAGAAGATTGATCTGGGGTTTGCCGACAATATGTTTCGCCAATGGCGCTATTCTTTGCCCACCGCCGATTTGGGCGACACGCTGATGATTGAGGTGAATTTCATTTGCTCAGGGTTGAACGATTTCTCGGGATTGGAGGGGCTCGGGTATCATCTGCCCGATGAACGGGCCTTCACCCGCACCGCACCCTATATGCAAGGCTGGGACTGGGGTCCCAAACTCAACACCAGAGGTATATGGCAACCCGTGCACCTGGAATGTTTCAACCAAAGACGCCCCGAAAAGAAATTGTCCACACCCTCATCGTGGAACGTTGAGCTGCACCAAGACAAAGACTCCATCGGCCAGTCCTTCACCTTCTACAAGGACGGCAAGCCCTTCTTCGCCAAAGGCGCCAACTGGATCCCCTGCCACTCGTTTCCCATCCTCACACCCGCACTCAAAGAGCAGTACCGCTACCTCCTCACCTCCGCCAAAGAGGCCAACTTCAACATGCTCCGCGTCTGGGGCGGTGGCATCTACGAGCCCGACTTCTTCTACGACCTCTGCGACTCGCTGGGCATCATGGTGTGGCAGGACTTCAATTTCTCCTGCGCCCTCTACCCTTCCGACAGCGCCTTCCTCGACAACGTCCAAGAAGAGGCCCTGCAGCAAGTAAAGCGCATCGCCCAGCACCCCTGCGTCGTCCTGTGGTGTGGCAATAACGAAGTGAAAAACGGATGGGAAGACTGGGGCTGGCAAGAACAATACAAGTGGACTCCCGAGCAGATTGCCCAGCTCCAGCACGGCATCGACACCCTCTTCAGTCCCAACGGCATCCTCGCCCAAGCCGTCGTGCAGAACGACCCGCTGCACCGCCCCTACATTTCCTCCTCCCCCCTCTACGGCTGGGGACACCCCGAGTGCGTCACCCACGGCGACAGCCACTACTGGGGCGTATGGTGGGGCGAAGAACCCTTTGAGATGTACAAAGAAAAGACCGGACGCTTCATGTCCGAGTTCGGATTCCAAAGCTATCCCGACTACAGCACCGTCTGCCGCTACTGCCCCGAGGATCAGCGCAACATCGACTCCCCCACCATGCGTCTCCACCAGAAG